>DYWT01000320.1 GCA_020742515.1 Sporosarcina psychrophila | reverse complement strand
TGGCTGTGTGATGGTCATGGCTACAGCTATTGACTCACTTGAAGTCGCATTTGCTAAAGAGGTCCTTTCTTTATCGGATAGTGAATATAGTTTTTTAGTCAGCATAGCGGGGGCTGGGATCGTAATGGGCGCAATTATTAATGCGATGATTGCCACTAAATCATCGACTTCTTTATTAATTGGTTTAGGCTCCCTATTCGTTTCTGTCGGCTATATTGTTTACGCTTTTTCCACTATCTTTTTCATGGCAGCTATTGGGTTTTTCATTCTTTCCTTTTCTCTCGCCTTTGCGAATACGGGCTTTCATACCTTCTATCAAAACAATATTCCCGTCGATGTAATGGGGAGAGTTGGAAGTATTTACGGATTAATGGAAGCTGTTTTAATCATACTTGCAACGACCATAGCTGGCGTGGCAGCTCAACTCATTTCTATTCAATATGTTGTCATTGCAGGGACATTTGTGATGTTGTTGATATCCACTACACTATTCATCTTTAACAGCCAACCTTCAAAGGCAAAACTTTATTCCCCCCCTCTGTAGATTGAATACGATGCATAAACAGGGCGCAGATGCCTTACCAGGGTAGCCGAATATCCTTTTCAATTCTTAACATACTATTTATACTAATTTACATTTTCAACATACTAGATTAACAATTTCACCTTATAGTTACCTTTGATAGCAGAAAAAACTAGGAGGTTTTACATTGGTGAAAAAGCAGTTTTTTAAAAAGGTTCTCCCCATCGCAGTTCTTTCTACAGTTTTGGTTGCAAGTTGGGGTGGGACAATCACTAATCCACGCGTTCAGGCAAATGAAACCGAACTCAACAACAATGCTGAAATCAAAAATGTGATTTTCCTCATTGGTGACGGAATGGGCGTTTCTTACACTTCGGCTTATCGTTACTTGAAAGACGATCCCACTACGCCTGTTGTCGAAAAAACAGCATTTGACAAGTATCTTGTTGGTCAGCAAATGACTTATCCTGAAGATCCTGAGCAAACAATAACAGACTCGGCATCTGCAGCAACTGCAATGTCTGCTGGCGTAAAAACATACAACTCTGCGATTGCCGTGGACAACGACAAGTCAAATGTGAAAACTGTCTTGGAGGCCGCGAAAGAATCAGGCAAATCGACTGGGCTAGTTGCTACCTCAGAGATTACCCATGCAACGCCTGCTGCATTCGGAGCTCATAATGAAAGTCGAAAAAATATGGATGCCATTGCCGATGATTATTACAATGAATTAATCAACGGTGAACATAAAATCGATGTCCTTCTAGGCGGAGGGAAATCAAACTTCGAGCGCTCAGACGTCAATCTCACGGAGTCCTTTAAAAAAGATGGATTTAGCTATGTAACCACTAAAACAGAACTCTTAAATGATAAAAACGACCAAATTCTTGGATTGTTTGCCAATGGCGGTCTTCCTAAAATGATTGATAGCCCGGAAGATACTCCATCACTTGAAGAAATGACTACTTCTGCAATCGACCGCTTACGTAAAAATGACAATGGTTTCTTCCTGATGATTGAAGGAAGCCAAATTGACTGGGCCGGCCATGACAATGACATTGTTGGTGCCATGAGCGAGATGGAAGACTTTGAAAAAGCCTTTAAAGCAGCCATTGAGTTTGCAGAAAAAGATAAGCATACACTAGTCGTAGCAACTGCTGACCATTCAACAGGCGGATTTTCTATAGGCGCGGATGGAAATTATAACTGGCTCACTGATACAATCAAAGCAGCAAAACGCACACCTTCCTTCATGGCAAATGAAATTGCCACTGGTGCAGATGCAGAGCAAACTTTAAAAAGCTATATTGATCAAGATATATTACCACTGACAGAAACTGAAATTGAATCTGTTAAAGCCGCTGGCGAAGATGAGAGTGCTATCAATAATGAAATCAAACTGATTTTTGATAAGCGTTCCTATACAGGTTGGACAACGGGCGGACATACCGGTGAAGACGTGCCTGTATATGCGTTCGGTCCATCTAGTGATCGTTTTGCCGGGTTATTAGATAATACAGACCATGCACAAATTATATTTGACATCATAGAAGCAAGTAAAAAGTAAACAGTGTAAAGAAATAATGGTTAGAACCCGTCGCTTCCAAAAAGTAGCGGGTTCTTTTCTATTTGGCAGTCGTCCTATTTTCATTTTCAATTTCTTCATTAGTAAAAGAATAAAGAAAAAACAACAATTATGCTCGTTACACACTACAAAAAATCCAGGAAACACCTCCTGGATTTCAACTAATTTCTTATTTAAACACTAGTTCCAAGCCCCGCTCCAAAAAGCATTTTTGAATAGGGATGCGTAAACTTAAATTCACCTTCACTTTTCACACTCTCGTCTACAATTTCTCCATCTTTCATGACATACACTCGTTCACACATATAAGAAACGACTTGTAAATCATGGGCAATAAAAAGGATTGCCATACCACTATCTCGGTTAAGTTCAATCAGTAAGTCAATGATTTCTCTCTGGGTTAATCGATCAAGATTCGAGACAATTTCATCACAGATTACTAGTTTTGGACTGACGAGAATCGATCGCAGCAAGTTTACACGCTGCCTCTCTCCGCCGCTTAGCTCAGAAGGATACCTATGTAAGTGCGCTTCCGCTAGCTTCACCTTTTCGAGCATAGCGCGTATATACGCATCCCGATCACCCTTCATAGTCCGAAGAGGCTCCATTAAAATCTGACGAACGCTCCATAAAGGGTTGAGGGCAGCTGAGGCATTTTGAAAAACAAGTTGGCACTCTTCGTAAAACGCTTTTCTTAATACCTTAGTAACAGGCAACCTGTTGAATGAAACTACACCCTCATCAGCCGCTTCAAGTTGCATAATAATACGTGAAAGCGTACTTTTTCCGCTACCGCTTTCTCCAACGAGTCCAACGATTTCACCTTCGCCGATCGACAGATTTATCCCGCATATTGCCTGCTTCACTTTCCCGCTACTTCGGTAACTTTTCGACACCTTTTCTACCGTTAACACGACTATCCCTCCTCCCCTAAAACCGACTTTCCAGCAATCGCTTCGTATACGGATGCTCGGGTCGTTCAAACACCGTCTTCACAGTACCCGCCTCCACAACTTCCCCTTGTCGCATGACAATCATTTCATGAGCCACTTCCGCGACGATATCCAAGTCGTGGGTAACAAGAAGAATCGTGGTTCCCTGCTCTTCATTCAGGCGCTTCAACAGTCCGATGAATTCCTTTTGCAACATCATATCAAGAGCGGACGTCGGTTCATCGGCAATTAAAAGGGTTGGTTCTACATACAATGCACAAGCGATCATACATCGCTGCAACATCCCCCCCGATAATTCAAATGGATACTGTTCCATGATTTCCACTGAAAGGCCCAGGCTGTCTAAAATGGTGCCAATCTTCCCTAGAAATTGTTGCACAGCATCTCCTGTTCGTCTTCCAGAAAACTCATAAAGCTGATGCCTCATTTTCACGGATGGGTTAAAACTGTTCGCTGCATCCTGAAAAATTGTGAATAGTTGTGTTTTCCGTATTTCTTTCATTTCTTTATCCGAAATGGTAATTAGGTTCTTTTCGTTAAACATAGCTTGTCCTGTTGCTTTCGCTCTTAGTGGTAAAATCCCAAGCAACGCGGAAATCGTCATACTTTTACCGCTACCGCTTTCACCAATAATCGATGTAATCCTCCCACTTGGGATGAAAAATGAGCTATTATGCACAACTGGATGTCCTTCGATTTCAATTGATAATTGATTGACCTTAAGCATCTAAACGCCTCCGCTTCGAATCCTTCAACGCTTCTCCGATAAAGTTAATCGCAAGAATTGTAATAAATATCATGATTCCAGGAAATAGACCAATCCACCAAGCACCAATCAGAATATCATTTTGTGCGTAGTATAGCATATTACCCCATGACGGAATTGCCGGTGGTACACCGATTCCAAGGAAACTGAGCGACACTTCGATGAATATGGCTCCTGCAAAATTGAACAGTGTAACAACGAAAATGGCAGGAATACTATTGCGTAGTATATGTCCAAAAAGGATTTTCCAAATTGGCGTTCCAAACATTTTCGCCATTTTCACAAACTCCGCTTCATTCAATCGCAGAAATTCAGAGCGGACGATACGAGCGGTAACAAGCCATCCAGTTACGCCGATAATGAGTGCCATACTCCATATCCCACCCTGCATGAATGCCTGAAACGCTAAGATGATGATAAGTGACGGTATCGTAATGAGCGCTTCGAGAAACCGCATCATAACATTATCCAAGAAGCCGCCAACATAACCGCTAATTGCACCGTACAGTACACCGACAACGAGCGATAGAAGTACGGATACACTCGCAACAGTCAGCGTCACTTTACCGCCCTCCAATAGACGTGAAAAGACATCACGGCCAAGGTGATCCGTTCCTAACAGATGGTCTTGACTGGGAGATACATATACTTCATCCAGATTCATATCATTTGGCTCATACGATGAAAGGAAGCTTGCACTTACCGTCAAAATTACGATCATACTGAGGATAGCGCACCAGAAAATCAATGCTTTTTTTGATTTCATTTATCGCGCGTCCCCTTTCCGCAACTTGGGATTCAGCATGTACATAATCAGGTCGATAACGAAAAGGCTTACGACCACAATCAAACCCGTTAGTAAAATACTCCCCATCAACAAAGGGAAGTCTTTTGTGACTACGGCTTTCACGGTTAGTTGTCCAAGCCCGGCCCATGAAAACAGTGATTCCACGATGATTGACCCGCCAAAAAATGACGGAATTGTCATGCCGATATAATTCAAATAGGGGATAGAGGCATTGCGCAAAATCCCTTTCCTGATGACCTGATCTGCTACACCATTCGCACGTGCTACTGTCACATAATAATTTTGACTTTCCACTTTAATGCTTTCTTGTAGAAAGCGCGCGTAAATACCGACGTGGGTCAAAATGATGACCGTTGCAGGCATGATCAGATAACGCAGTTTATCCAAAAACCCGCCTTCGTCTCCGATATCCCCCGTCCCGGATGACGGCAGAATACCAAGTTTCACCGCAAAAAAGGAGATAAATAAAATACCCAGCCAAAATGCCGGTATTGAGGAAGTCACAATGCTGACCGTCGATAATCCTTTATCCCACAGTGATCCTGCCTTCATGCCCGCTGCGGTTCCAAGCCAGATTGAACCAATAATAATGAAAAAGAGCGTCGTGCCAAATAAGAGTAATGTATTGGGCAACCGTTCCAGAAGAATGGTCAAGACAGGACGCCCTTCCTTATACGAAATTCCTAAATTCCCTTTCACTGTTTCAGCGAGCCATGTTCCGTACTGCGCGATGACAGGACGATCAAGTGCAAAAACACGGCTGATTCGTTCTTTTTCAGCCGCATTCAATGTTTGGGCGTTGCCCCCATAAAAAGCCGCCGCGGGATCACCGGGAGCCGCATGCATAATGAAAAAAGAGAGGAAGCTCACGATGAAGAGGACGATTATCCCCATCACCATTCGCTTCCCAATCCATTTAACGGTCATTCCACGTCCACTCCTCAACATTCCAGAGGAAACCAGATCCATGATGACCTAGTATACGTTTTTTCACGCCGCTTAAATCTTTATTAATTCCGTAAACAGCATCTTCATATGCAATGAAATCAAATGCAGGATCATTCGCAAGTTCTTCTTGGAACTCCATATAAATTGCTTTTCGTTCTTCAGGATCTGTCGTCAAACGACCTTTTTCGAGTAGCTCGTCCACTTTCGCATTTGAATAGCTACCGTAATTATACCCCGAGCTCGTCAAACTAGATTGATCAGTGTGGAACAATAGATGTGTATGATGATCTGCATCGTAAGGACTGCCCCATGCGATGATAAATGCATCTGTCTTATCAATTTCAATCGCACTCCAGTCAAGTGCAGCCACGGTCACATCGGCTCCAATTTTCTTGAAGCCTTCCGCAGTGTAGTTGGCCATGTTCACCCGCACCGTGTCTGTGGCGGGTACGGTAATTGTGAACGCCAATTTTTCATTACCTTTATAACGGAAACCGTCTTTTTCTTCTTTCCAACCTGCACTGTCTAGAAGATCTTTCGCTTTTTCAATGTCGTACATGTACTTCTCAACATTTTCATTGTTAAATGCGTGCTTTTGAAGCGGCGAATATGCTTCGGTGCCGTATCCTTTCAAGATACCTTTGACAATCTGAGCACGATCCGTCGCATAGCTAAATGCACGTCTCACATCGACATCTTTCCATAAATCTTTGTTCATGTTATAAAGAATTCCGCGATAATCGGCGGATTCAATATCGTAAATTTTAATATTTTTTTCTTTTTCTAGCTCTTCAACCTGTACGGGATCAAGCAAGGCGACATCGACTTCCCCGGATTTGAGCTGCAGTGCACGGACATTGCTATCCGGAATAAATTTAAAAATCACTTTTTCAATAGAAGGTTTAGTCCCAAAGAAATCGTTATATGCTTTTAACGTTAAACTATTACCTCGTTCCCATTTGTCAAACATATATGGGCCTGCACCGATTGGATGGCTGTTGAATTCAGCCGTCCTCATGTCAACGCCTTCAAATGCATGCTTCGGCAAGATGGGTGCCGTCAGTTTATCGAGCATAGGCGTAAACGGGTTTTTCAGCTTTATTTCAAGTTGAAAATCGTCCACTTTTGTTACTGAATCGACTTCAGTGAAATCCGACTTTAAAAACGAAGCATTGTTGTCATCCAAAATGCTTTCAATTGTAAAGATCACGTCATCGGCAGTAAGTGGTTCACCATCGTGAAACGTAATGTCTTCTTTCAATTTAAACGTATACGTCAGCTTATCATCAGAAATAGTAAACGAATCCGCTATATCCGTGACAGGTTCATTTTTCTCGTCAAATCGCATCAAACCACGGAATAACAGTGCATCAAGGTTTGTCTCTTCCAACAGCGGATTTAATCCTTCAAATTCAGCTTCCGACGCATAAACAAGTCGATTTTCTTTTGTTTTTGCTTTGGAAGTTTCTTTTCCTTTGCTTCCACACCCCGCAATAACGAGTAAAATGGCGATGAAAATTATAAATAAATTCGTTCTTCTTTTAAACATTAGAACCTCCCCAAAAAATGTAATTCTCTACTAACTAATTATAAGGAGATGCATGTCCAATGTCTAACATGACGCAGTTTGAAACAATCTTCTTGTAGATTTCACGGTTAGTATCCCGCAAATCGGGCATATTATCATGAACAAAAAAATAAGGAGGATGATTACATTATGAACAAAATGGCCATGGCAGCACTTGGACTCGGCGCAGCGTATTTAATGAGAAATAAAGACGCCAGGGACAAACTGATGAAACAGGTTGAATCGTTCACAGGTACATTCTCTTCAAAAAACGAATCGCATAGCAATTCGTAAAGTAACAGAGATTTCGGCATCCCATTGAGGGATGCCGATTTTTCATTATAAAGGGCTTTTGTTTATCCTACTGCAAAAGGGGGAAATCATTAAATAAGCAACTTCATAAATTTTGAGGAGGATTTATTCATGAAAAAGAAAATGGCTTTGACTGCACTCGGACTCGGCGCTGCGTACTTAATGCGAAACAAAGATTCAAGGGACAAACTCTCGAAGCAATTCGATAATTTTGGAGAGACCCCAATGCGGGGAGACAAAAAAGACACTCACTCAGCGACTCAGTCACCACAATCAGCGGGTCGAAAAAAAGGTCTTTTGCAAAATATTTTCAGTTAACCCGAAACGCTGGCCTCCTATACTAAGGAGGCCAGCGTTTTTTTCACTAAAAAACTTTAACCCCAGTAAGGGCTCCGAATTTAATTCGTTACTGTGTTTTTCCGCTCTGTATACAAAACGATAAAGATACTCGCTTCGTAAAGCAAGACCATTGGAATTAAAACAATGAGTTGGCTTATAAAATCCGGTGGTGTGATCAAAGCTGAAATGATCGCGATGGCAAGATACGACCATTTCCGTACTTTTTTCATAGATTCCGCAGTGAGTAATCCGATTGCCGCCAAGAACAGCGCAACTATAGGCAACTCAAATAATATTCCAATCGGCATTGTCGTCATAAGCAAGAAACTGATGTATTCCTGCGCCGACACCATTACATTAAAATTCACTGCCCCTAACGAGACAAGAAAATTATAACTAAGTGGATTAACTACAAAGTAACCGAATGACACGCCTACAAGAAAGAGTAGCAACATGACGGGCGAGTACAAACTCAGAAACCGACCTTCTCTTTCGTTAAGTCCTGGTTTTACAAATTGCCAGAGAAAATGACAGAGAAAAGGAATTGACAGCCCGAACGCAATAGCCGTTGAAATCGACATATAAAACTTCACGACTTCGAGAGGTCCAAGTATGATCAACTCATGACCGCGGGTAATATGCGGGAACCAGAGATTGATACTCAAAAACACTGCGATGAGAAAGAAAAGGAAAACAGCCGCACTTTTGACGAGCTGTTTTCTTAAGTCCGTGAGATGATCGACAAGAGTAGGATCATCTTCCAACACCGATTCATTCGCTTCATTTTCTGTCTTACTGGCACTTACTTCAATTTCGCTGTCTACTTTGTCTTCCTCAATTACAATATGGGCTTTATCAAGTGGACTGACAATTTTTCGATTGTGATCTCCATATGGATCCATACCCTCACCTGCTCATAGTTGTTCCGTTTTCTTCGTTTCCTTTTGGACCACTGGTTCTTCATCTTCCATAATATCCTTAGCTGATTTCTTAAATTCAGCAAGTGTTTTCCCTACCGCGGCTCCCACTTCAGGTAACTTTTTAGGCCCGAACAAGATGAGAACAATAACAAGAATGATGATTAAACCCGGTACGCCAATACTCGCTAAACTCATTGCATAAGTCTCCCTTCATTTTCACACAAGTGACCCACCGGCTTTACTATATTTAAGAATTCCTTCTGCTGCGCGATAAGCAAGTGCACCAACTGTCCCCGTAGGATTGTAGCCGCTGTTATGCGCAAAGTTTCCAGCGCCAACAACAAATAAGTTTTCAGCGTCCCAATGTTGCAAGTAATTGTTGACAACACTATTATCCGGGCTCGCTCCCATAATAGTTCCACCTGTATTATGGGTTGTTTGATACGGAACAATATCATAATCTGTAATTGGATTTCCGGCCATGACTGTCTTCGCGCCCATCTCTTGCATAATAGCAGTTGTCTTTTCAATTAAATACTTGTGTAAATTTCGATCTTGGTCAGTAAAATTGTACGTCAACTGGAGTAATGGAACGCCGTATGCATCTTTGTAATCCGGGTCGAGCGACATAAAGTTTTCTTTGTGCGGCATCGAAGCCCCTTCTGTTGAGACGTTAAGTGTCCTTGTATAGTTATGAATAGAGGCTTTCTTAAACTCGGGACCCCAGATCGGTGTGTCTGGCGGCACTGGGTTCGTCTGAATCGGGCGTGTACCGGTCTGAGTCATGGAGATACTCCCGCCGTGAATGAAATCCAGATCACTGTGGTCAAAGTTATCCCCGTTCAGATCATCTATTGTCATACCAAGAGATCCGGCTCCCATAAATACATTCATCTGTTCATCGAAAAACCCTGTAGCACCAGGAAGGATTTGGTAGGCATAGTTTTTACCAAGGGTACCTTTTTGCGTCTGTGGGTTGTACTGTTCCCCAATGCCTGACACCATTAAAAGTTTTGCGTTGTTCATGACATAACTCGTAAGTACAACAACATCTGCAGGTTGGATATATTCTTCTCCAGTTTGGTTATCGATATACTTTACGCCCGTCACTTTATTACCTTTTTTCAAAACTTCTACAACATTTGCATGGAAACGGACATCAAATTTCCCGGTTTTCCTTGCTGTTGGAATGACCGTAATTTCCGGTGATGTCTTTGCTCCGTATTCACAACCAAACCGTTCGCAAAATCCACAGTATTGGCATGCTGATATTGATTCACCGTCTGGATTTGTATAGGCCTCCGACAAGTTTGCTGATGGTAACATGAAAGGTGTGTAACCGAGATTACTTGTTGCCTTTTCAAATTTTTTCAGGATAGGTGTTTTTTTCATTGGTGGTGTTGGGTAATCAGAAGAACGTTTCCCCGCGAAAGGATTTTTGGCTTCACCTGATAAACCCGCAGTCTTTTCAAATTTGTCGAAATAAGGCTCTAGCTCATCATAGGTAATGCCCCAATCTTGAAGTAAGTAGTCAGCTGATAGTTTGTTTTTTCCATATTTCTTTTCTGTCATTGATTTGATTTCGAAATCGTAAGGCAAAAATCGCCATGTTTGTCCATTCCAATGCGTCCCCGATCCTCCGAGTCCTTCCCCAAGAAGAAAAGATCCCATTTGTCGCATAGGTAATGCCCTCATTTTTTGGTGATTCCTAAAAGTAATTGTTTCTTTCGATAAATCTTGCATCAGATCATAACGCATTGCATAACGATACTCATCATGTATCCTCGAAAAGTCTACTGTACTTCGTTCCTTTCCACGTTCCAATCCGACAACCTTCAGTCCTGCTTTTGCACATTCAGCGGCAATGATACCACCTGTCCATCCAACACCTACTGTAACGACATCTACTTTATCCAATGTTGTTGCCATTCACTATTCCCCCTTTAATGTTCCATACTGCTAAGTGATAGCGGTTCGTATTTCACAAACTTTTCATTTTCAATTTCGGCGATATAGGTCATTTGATTGCCCGGGAATTCCTTCATCCGCCAAGCATCCATGTTCACGTTGCCATTATAGATTGGATCCGCGTAGGCACCTTCAAGTGTGGCCTGACGAAGAAGCTTAAAGAAAAATTCAGATGACACGCCTTTCATATCAACTTCATTTTTTTGGAATGCTGTAATGATTTCGTCCATCTGGCCTCCCTCGAGATCGACAAAACCTTTATCGAATCGCGTCTTTGCTTCCTCTTCCATCCTTACGACTCCTTGTTTGAAAATCTCTGCACGTGTCAGTCTACTTTGGTAACCTTGCGTCGCTTCACCCGCTGGGAACGGTCCTTGCATATATTCCTTCGCGTTACTTCCGTAATTGCCCGCTAATTGGTTGTCGATGAAATACGGAACCCCAAGTCCAATTGCACCAGGACCAAGATCGTCTTCCGGGAAAATCCGTTCAACTGCTTGAGACAAAACACTGAACTCTGCCATGTTTGTAAAGAACATCAAACCTCGATTACTGACAGCGGCTTGCTCGCCGCCTCCGCCTTTATGTCCACCCGTTCCGGCAACTTTATCTTCCTTGTTGACGTTGTAGCCGACCAGACCACCGATGAGGCCCCCTCCTACGAGAGCCCCGGTCGCAATTCCTGTTGTCTTCAGAAAGTCCCGTCTTGACAAGCCTTTTTTATCTTCTGCCATCCTTTATCCTCCTCTGAACTGCTATCCAAATCTATAATGATTTCTACAATTAAGCATGCCAGTTCTAACCCATTTTTATACAATGCAACTTGATATATTTGATGGGTTTCATTACCTTCTTTCCTAATACCGTCATATACTAGTAAAAATGAAGTAAGATAGGGGCTATTCACGTGTAAACACTTCCCACTATGGTTCTCCTATAATTTCACAAACAAAAAATGTATATGGGTTAATTTAACAATTTTTAAGTGATAAAAAAGAGGCAGCCCTATGATAAGGCTACCTCCCTTTATTCATTTCAACTAAAAAACCACCTAGTATAAAGTGGACCTTGAAAAAGTCTGCCGTTCTAGACAAAATAAGGGCTATCCATAATACACGCTTCCGCGCTTGAGGATGCCTTCTGTCATAAACCAGACAACTTAGGCCACCCCAATAATGCACCTACGCTAGGATTTCCTAGTTATTTTAGCTCTCTTCCCATTCTTTAATACGTTTCTTCACTTCATCTTCCAAATCTTCAAGTCTCATTTCATGATTTTCCTGGTCAGGTTGCATTTGGAACCAGCTCACTTCACCGTCTTTATAATGTCCTTGATAGTCTTTGCCGTCCAACGTTAACTCGAAGTGTAATGTTTCATATTGTGTATCTTCAAATACTTCTTTTCTCACATTAAAACTTTCGATCATTCCGTCTCCTCCAGTAGGTTGCTTATTTGTGGATTTGTTTTCTTAGCTATCCTGTACATATTCACGCTGTTAATTACCTTTAAAAAAACATTCTACGCCGCCGGATTTGCCACCGATGTTTTCTTAGCCACAGCTTTCCGGTTTGCTGGAGATAACACACGTTCGAGCCAGCTCATCAAGAGGTCCGCCACTACCGCCATTAATGCGGTCGGTATCGCTCCTGCCAAAATGATTGCTGCACCATCCGTCACATTCGTTCCCCGGATAATAATGGAACCAAGTCCACCACCACCTATGAAAGCTCCGATCGTTGCAACTCCGATGGCAATGACAAGTGCAGTCCGTAGACCTGCCATGATCACTGACAATGAAAGAGGAAGCTCAACCATGAACAGCATTTGACTGCGTGTCATCCCCATTGCACGACCGGCCTCCAAAACAGGTTTTTCGACACTTTTTATGCCTGTATATGTGTTTTTGATAATTGGCAACAATGAATACAAAAATAAACTCATGACGACTGTGTTAGGCCCTAACCCCATCGCTAGCATTAAAACTGCGAGCATAGCAAGCGCCGGAATAGTCTGGATAATATTTGTTATCGACAATACCCATCCGCTTAATTTCCCAAACCTGGCAATGAGTATCCCCACTGGAACTCCGACAATGGCTGCGAACAGGACGCCATATGCGGACATAAGGAAATGCCTGATGAATTGATCCCATACGTATGAGCCGTTCATTGTGTAATATGCCCAAAGTTCTTGTAATACTTCCATTCTTCCACCCCCAGTAACTTAATTAAAGTAGTTGTTTTCTTCCAGAAACTCTCTTGCCACAATTGCCGGTTCCTTTTTATTGACATCTGCCTCGTAATTTAAACGCGTCATCGTTTCTCCGTCAATTTTACCTGCAAGTTTTTTCAGGATTCCATCAATTTCCGGATGCTTTTCAATGACATCTTTCCTTGTCACAGGTGAACATTCATATGGCGGGAAGAACTTCTTGTCGTCTTCAAGCGTTTTTAAATCGAATGCTTTCAGTCGTCCGTCCGTACTGTATGCAAGTACTACATCCATCTTGCCACTATTTACAGCCTGATAGACAAGACCAATGGACATCGGTAATGCTTCTCCAAATGTAAAACCGTATGTATCAACGAATCCTTCATAACCGTCACCCGCCCTGTTCAACCATGAATTGTCCACGCCCAGCGTTAAATCATCAGCAACTTTTTCTACATCCGAGACTGTTTTAAGCCCTTCTTTTTCAGCGAGGGCAGCTGTTACGGTGAGTGCGTACGTATTTTGGAAACCATAGGATTCGTACCATACTTGGTCAAAGCGTTTATCAAACTCCTCCTGGACAACTGCCATTGCCTCTTCCGGATCCGACATCGGTTCTATTTCTAAAATACTTGCCATATCGGTGCCTGTATAGCGTGCTGCAGTGATATCGACTTGCCCATTTGTCAACGCTTGGTGTTGAATAATCGATGTTCCCAGGTTTTCCACCATTTCAACATTCAAATCGGTTTCTTTTTCAATCATGAGCCGAATCATATGACCAAGTGTCGATGTTTCAGTATGTGTAAGTGTTGCAATCCGAATTGTGTCATTGCCCCCTCCCAGACCTGGAAGCGAACATCCCCCCATAAACAGAGTGGCAGCCAGAATCGGAAGCACTATTCTTTTTATACTTTTGCCAATCATTATTTCCCCTCCTCAAGAAACCACTTTTCTACTTTCCCTCAGTCCTTTTGGGGTAGCAAGTAATTCAAAACGACCGAGCAAAAAGTCTACTAAAAGTGCGAGTAATGTAACTGGTATCGCACCGCCTATAATCAGATCCGTCCGAAATAGATTTAGGCCATCAAAGATGAAATCCCCAAGACCGCCTCCTCCTATGAACGAGGCAAGTGTTGCCCAGCCGATTAGATAGACCGCAGATAGCCTAACGCCAGCCATAATAACCGGGATTGCCAGCGGAAGCTCAACGTTCATCGTGCGCTCGAATGCCGTCATTCCCATACCGCGCCCCGCTTCTACGAGGTCTTGATTAACCCCTTTCACACCGATGAATGTATTCCTAAGTATTGGCAACATTGAATAGAGAAACAACGCGACAATCGCGGGCGTTTTTCCGATTCCAAGAAGCGGTATGAAAAATGCAAGAATCGCAAGACTTGGAAACGTTTGGATAACCCCGACAACCCCTAACACAAATCCAGCTACTTTCGGAATTCTATTAAGCAGTATACCGAGTGGAACCGCGACGAGGATGCCGAGAAAAAGTGCGATAAATGAAATATATAGGTGTTCCCACGTCTTTACTGCAAGTTGGCTTCCATACTGCGAGAAAAAATCAATAAGTCCGTTCATTTATATCCCCCCTTACACTTGACCCAGTGTTTTCTCTTCAATATCGCCTTCTCCCCAAATGGAATCATAGACGATGTCCACTAGGTTTGTTCTCGTAATCAATCCGACCAATCGTCGCTCTTCATCGACAACGGCTACATATTTCAGTCCACGTATAAGAATATTACGTGTCGCTTCACGGAGGAGCGTATCTTCTTGAACAACGGTCAGTTCCGTCGACATGACTTCACCGACCGACGTTTCCATATTACGGCCCCTGTCTATCATCTCCACGTTCAAAAGACCTTTTAGAACATTATTTTCATCAACAACAAGGAGTGAGTCGACCCGACGCCCTCGCATAAGCTGAACCGCCTCGGAAAGTGTTCCCCCTGTTGAGATGGAAATCGGATTCGGATTCATGATTTGCCCAACTGTTTGAATATGTTGCTGTGCTTGCAGAAGACGATCCTTCCCGATGAAATCTTCTACGAATTCATTTGCAGGATTTCTAAGAATCTCGTCCGGGGTTCCCATCTGTACAACCTTTCCAGCCTTCATAATTACAATTCGATCTGCCAGTTTAATGGCTTCATCCATATCGTGTGTAACAAAGATGATTGTTTTCCCCAGTGCCTTCTGAAGGTGTTTAAATTCTGCCTGTAACGAGTCACGAGTAATCGGATCAAGCGCGCCGAATGGCTCGTCCATAAGAATAAGGGGAGGATCAGCCGCTAACGCGCGAAGCACGCCAATACGCTGTTGTTGCCCACCGCTAAGTTCATGAGGATAGCGCTCCAAAAATTCCTCAGGCATATTCACGAGTTTGATCAGCTCGTCTGCCTTGCTGTTACGCTCCTCAACCGACTTTTTCATAAGGCGCGGGACGAGCGCAATATTTTCACGTATGGTCATATGAGGAAATAGACCAATCTGTTGAATAACATATCCAATTGAACGCCTCAATTGCACGATGTTCTTTTCCATAATATTTTCACCATTGATCAATATTTTACCCTCTGTCGGTTTAACTAACCGATTGATCATTTTCATAGTTGTCGTCTTTCCGCAACCGCTCGGTCCGATAAAGACAATAAATTCACCCGCATTAATAAATAGATCTAATTTATCTACAGCTTTTTTACCGCCCGCATATATCTTTGACACATTTTTAAATTCAAGCACCCACTTCGCCCCCTGTGATTAGACTCTTCAACAATCTATTTACGTATTCTAAGCAAATACCCATTTTTATTGGGTACCCTTTTTCATTCTTTCCCAAACATGATTAAGTTAATTTGTTAATATCTCTCAATTACCACCGATATAACGTATAAAGGGGAGGTTGTACCATGCTTGGAAAATGGCAGGCGACAGGAATGAACATCATCCGCAATATGACTATGCAAAACAATCAAGTAATGCGGTCGATGGAGCGATTATCTTCAGGTATGCGCATAAACAG
>DYWT01000319.1 GCA_020742515.1 Sporosarcina psychrophila | reverse complement strand
TAATTATATAGGTTTCTCCATTAACATTAAATTCTTGCTGGTTAATTTTCATCTCATATTCCCTTCAGCTTGTATTTGTTCATCCATCTCAATAATAGATAGCAGCTTGTTTAAGCTTAATAATCCGCCCTGTTTTCATCTACATATCATTTAATGGCTGAAACCACTCCTTCATTACGACAAATAAGCAATAGTAAATAATATCATGATGATTAAACCTATCACTGCTACTAGTAAGTAGAATCCACTGATAGTGAAAAAAGTTATCTCTAAAAGCTTACTAACTCTATTTTTATTGATTTTCAAGACTGCCATCCCCCTATTTAATCAAATAGTGTCTCTTTATCAGGGTCCCTTGAAAATTCAAAGAGTGTTTTTATTTGTGACTCTATCACCCGATTGGCAGAAAGGTCTGGAATATTATGTTCAGAGAAAAACTGTATACCACTCGTTTCGATTCCAGTAGTTGGAACGCCACCAACGATGTCACATTGAATAAAAATTTTATAATAATGATAGGGTTCAGGTGGATGCGGATGTTTATTTTTATCAAATAAAGCAAGTAACTTCATAGGAACCACATCATAGCCAGATTCTTCTTTTATTTCCTTTACAATATTTTCAGAAGGAGACAATCCTATATCGCAAAATCCGCCAGGTAAAGACCATCTATCATCCATATTTTCTTTTACCATTAACATCGTATTATCTTTAAAAACTACTCCCCGAACATCCACTTTAGGGGTTTGATATCCCGTTTCATTCATAAATAAATCCTTGATTTTTTGCATTTCTACCTCTGTGTGTTCTTCCATGATTTCTGCACTAATCATGCGTAATTCTTCATAACGCTCGATTTCATAAATGTCTTTTGAAAAGGTTAATCCCGATTGAGATAGTGCTTGTATTCTCTTTGCCCATTCCAACCATTTAGTACTCATAAGCAACACCCACTTTTATAGAGTTTATGAATTTAGGTATACTTTTAAATCCAAATTACCGCTTCCACTATCTGCCCGTTTGATTGGAGGCAACATACGTACCCCCTATAATATCGTGGATTCCTCTTTTGTCTTCACGAAATATAATCATTAAAATACTTACTACTATTGAAAGGCCAAAGGTGACTAAACCAATCAGATAATACCCGACAAATTCTCTCATAATCATATTAGTAAATGTGACATTTTGATTATCTATACGTTTTACTTTAATTCCACAAATTCGTTTTCCTATAATATAGCCACCCCAAAGTACCGGGAAAACTGCTAAGTATAATGTGTACATTAATTGCCAAACTACTCCATTTGTCCAATCAATAGAAAATTCCCCGCTAAAAATATAAATAATAAATCCACTGGTGAATGTAAGGATAAAACCATCTAAAATACTTGCCAATAACCTTACTCCAAATGCCGCAGGTTTTCTTATATCCATCTTAATTTTCCTCCAATGCTTCTGTTCTGGCCATAGCTCTGTACCTTTCGTGAACTCTACTACTTCAATACAAGCATCCATCATTCTTCCTCATATAACACCAGATTCTTGGAGAACTTCATATCCAGTGTTCGGCTGCGTCGTACGCCGACCCTTCTTATTTACTTCATCACATTCTAAACGATCACTCGTCCAGTTCTTAGCTGGTTTAATTTCATCAATAACTTTATTAGAAAAGAGTATCCGCTTCAACATACCGATTGTATACGAATCCATTTCCATGTTTTCCGCGAAATCCGTCAAAATTACTGAACCATAAAAAGAAGATAGCCCAGCTTTATGGCAAAACAAATGAGAAACCGTCACATCGGAATAGCTCATGAAGATTTCTGGTTTTTTCTTATTACATCAAAATCAATATAAGGAAGTAAACGAATACTATCTTCTCCACCAATATTCGCAAAAATCCCTTTAACACTCGTATCCTTAAATGCCGTCATCAAATCCTCTGCACGTGCCTGTGAATGTTCATAAAGGTAATTCGATCCTTTCAAACCATTCGGCATCGGAACAATCTCAAGACCAAAAACACGTTGTGATCTCGCTACCCCTTGATTATAACGCCATCTTAATTCCGAATCACCTGCCCCTCCCCAAGAAGGACTTACTGTCGCAATTTCTTTGGTTTTATTAGCAAACTATTCCCCACCTGCTCTTAAATCTATAATCATTCACTGATAACAATGATTCTCACTTAATTCAAACGAGAATTAGCCACATTAAATTTGAAAGGTTTGAATTAAGCACTCTTCATCATCAACAGTCTGTTTCTTTTCATCAAAGACAATATTGAGTTTACGATAGACATTTTTCCAAAATAGAACAGCAGGCTCATTTGAAACTAATTCAAGAACATAGTATTTCCCCTTTTTTTGGTCAAACAATGTCTTTAATAAAGAAATTGTAATTCCCTTTCTTCGGTATTTTTTCAATATAAAAATATCACTAATACTGTAATCGTAGTCTTTTGTTAAAAAAGGCCTTTCTAAAAGTAACAAGAACCCAACAATTGTTGCTTCCTTTCTTAGGAGATAGGGAGATAAACCCTCTCTCTCCCAAATTAAATTAAAAGAATCAAATTCGAAAGAACCATTAGATGAAACCTCTAGATTGTCTGTAAACTCCGATAGGTCGTGTAAATAAAGTGAATATAAGTTTAGTAATATCTGTTTTTCGTCTTTCGTAATTGGATTTAATGAAATTGTCATTGTTATACTCCCATCGTGTATTCTAACTACTGATTACTATTGTAACTTAGTTGAGTGAAGAAGAGTGATTACTTAAAAAAGTCACTTTCACTGAATAACTTTGATTCCAATGATAAATAAAACAATCGATTTAGTTTGTTCTAGAATCATCCTCATTTCTATGTTTCAACTTACCTAGAAATCTGAAAGTGATTGAATGCCTTAAAGGGGACTCATACTATGACTACAAGTCATGGAATTGTCGAAATTCGTATCCTTTCCCAAATTTATTAATGCTACACTGGATTAAATTGGCTTATCTGAGTTAATCAGATACTCCAAATTTATATTGAATTGGAGGTCAACATTGGTATCTAAAATCATCTTTATCTGCACACAATATTCATTTAACTTAAGTTGCAGTTTAAGAACATTTGAAAAAATAGTCATAGGAGGGGCGTCATCATGTCTTCGAGTTCATTAATCAGTTTAAGCAGTACAGCACTTTATATTTCATTTTTTATCTACTTATTAGCGATTATCCCTTTAGGTCTATCAGTTAGCTCGAAAAGAAAGATATATTCAGTACTTGGAATAACATTAACGTGGGCAGGGTTTATTTTACAAATCGTCTATTTTATAACCAGATGGTATGTTGCTGGACATGCCCCTGTCAGCAATCTTTATGAATTCATGACATTCTTTGGTATCATGCTTGTCGGAAGTTTTCTGATTATGTATTACTTGTATCATCAAAGCGTAATTGGACTTTTCGCCCTTCCGATAGCACTTCTAATTCTGGGCTACGCAAATGCATTTTCGAAAGATATAACGCCCCTTATTCCGGCGTTACAAAGTAATTGGTTAACAATACATGTTCTTACAGTTGCTTTTTCTAGTGCGGTATTATCTATATCTTTTGTGACGGGCATTATCTATCTTTTAAAAACGGTGAATCCTGTTGAAAAGAGTAAGAAAACATACTTTTTGGAGCTCGTTATGTATTTCTTGGTCGTCGTATTGGGCTTCATTGCAATGACAAGCACATTCAGTGCGATGGGTTATGCGAAAGATCTTCAGTTCGAAAATCATAAAACTGAGTTGGATGTTTATCACTATAAATCACCGGCCATTACCGTTCCCAAGGACTCGGTTGTCGTCCAATCAGTGGATGCCAATACTTATGAGGCTGTCGATCAAAGAAATGGCATTATAGAGATTCCCAACTCGATTGATGCACTAAAATTGAATACAATAATATGGTCTTTCCTTGTAGGTACTGTGCTCTATGCACTGATTCGCCTACTCACGAAGCGGAAAATCATTACTCTACTCAAACCGCTTACTCATAAAGTGAATGCGAGCTCTATGGATGAAATAACTTACCGAGCAGTCATCATTGGTTTTCCTTTGTTCGCACTTGGTGGACTGATATTTGCTATGATTTGGGCTCAATTTGCCTGGAGCCGTTTCTGGGGTTGGGATCCGAAAGAAATTTGGGCTTTAATTACCTTCTTATTCTATGCTGCAATGTTGCACTTGAGGGTCGGAAAGGGATGGGAAGGCGAAAGAACTGCTTGGATGGCGATTATTGGTTTCGGAATTATTATTTTCAATCAAGTCTTCGTGAATCTAGTAATTGCAGGACTTCATTCATATGCTTAATGAAACTAGACTATTAAAGTAAGTTAACCGAAAAATCGATTCCACGTTTCTACGCAGTGGAATCGATTTTTTAAAAGTTTATAGTATCTCAAGAAAACTATTTTTTTCTAACTATATCGGCATCATTTTACCCTCTTATTCAGCAACAGTAGGGCTACGCAGATTATGCAAGGGAATTCCAGCCTCAATATAGCTTCTTACCAGTTTCCAATTTTCATCACATTCTTTTTTAAAAGTTTGAAAGAATATGTTTCCCGTATCTAAGTTTTGATCTTTTGTCACTAAAGCGGCTGATAAAATTATTAATATTTCATTGTCTCTTAAAGGAATCACTGATAACTTATTTAGTTCCCATTTGGCCTGATTTTCTTTTACAAAGTTAAAGCCTTGTTCCCATCCTTCAATAGATTCTGCATAGCCAAAGTCTATAATTTTCCCGCCAGTTATTTCTCTTGCCTTGTAATCCTCAGAGATTAGCTCTCTTAGCTCACTTAAAGATGATTTTCTCCAAATTTCTATATACTTATCAATGCAATGGTTAAAAGTAATATCCATGGTAACCCTCCAAATACTAATCTTCTACATCTGCCATCAACCATATAACCTCATCTAAAAAAAACATGCTCCAATGTATAGATTGTTATGATTATTGGAGCGGTATGAGATACCACTACTATTTCATATGTTGCCTAAGATTATCATGCATTTTTTTAATTTCTTCACTTTGTTCAATTATATTTTTGTTCGTTCTTCTAATCATGTCATATATAGCAACCAGAAGCACAAATAATACAATCACAAAAAGTAAATCCATTTGTTTACCTTCTTTCCATTGATTTAATGCCGTTACTTACCAATTAATTAGTTGGATTCAAAACTCCATATGATTCCTTATCTTTTCAGGAATCATTACTACTTCCGTTTTTAAATCAACGGCTATAAAAGTATCATCAATACATTCATTCCAATATGCCAGGTGTTTCTTATCTATCCAATGCTCTGATTCCTCAACCTCTTGACCGCCTTCACTTTGGACTGAATACCAATATAGAAATTCATCCCCATTAAAATGCTCTCTAAATATAGTTTCTACATACATTTTTTCGCCTTCCAAGGTTGTTAGCACATGTTTCATATTATCGTTTAAAAAATTCACCCACTCATCTACCCGTTCTGTTTTCCCTTGCTTAACCCTGAATCTTGTTAATTCTACGTTCATAGTTCTCCCGCCCTTTGTTCGTTTTCGTTTTTTCGTTCCATTTTAGTCTATCATAGAATTAATAAAGTAATTTCAATGTTGCAAATTCAAATTTTATAGAACTATACTTTTGTTACGGCACGTAGTCAATTCACTGAGGTAAATGAAATAGCTTCACTTACATAGAGCGATTCTCAAAAAAATCTTGTTAATGGTAACTTTTTGCTTTATTATAGAAAAATGTTATGGAGCAATCTGTAATAAACGATACTGAAGGAGAGTGGCATGATGAGGAATTATACAAAAGAAGACATTCGCAAATTTGTAAAGGAAGAAAATGTGAATTTCGTACGGCTTCAGTTCACTGATATTTTAGGAATGATCAAGAACGTGGAAATTCCCATCAGCCAGCTCGAAAAAGCACTAGACAACAAGATGATGTTCGACGGATCTTCAATCGAAGGATTTGTACGTATCGAGGAATCAGATATGTACCTCATACCGGATCTTAATACATGGATGGTATTCCCCTGGCCATCAGGTAAAGGGAAAGTTGCACGGCTCATCTGTGATATTTCACTTGCCAACGGTTCGCCGTTTACGGGCGATCC
The DNA here is from genome assembly GCA_020742515.1 of Sporosarcina psychrophila. Lineage (GTDB taxonomy): Bacteria > Bacillota > Bacilli > Bacillales_A > Planococcaceae > Sporosarcina > Sporosarcina psychrophila_B. Next base: position 20,700 of record DYWT01000319.1, on the reverse strand, counting down.
ACGCGGAAATTTAAAACGTGTATTGAAAGAGATGAAAGAGCTCGGGTTCACTGACTTTAACCTCGGACCAGAACCAGAATTCTTCTTGTTCAAGCTGGATGAGAACATGCAGCCCACAATGGAACTGAACGACAACGGCGGCTATTTCGACCTTGCTCCAATGGATCTCGGAGAAAACTGTCGACGCGACATCGTTTTAGAACTTGAAGAATTGGGCTTCGAAATTGAAGCATCCCACCATGAATGCGCACCTGGCCAACACGAAATCGATTTCAAATATGCGGATGTACTTACCGCTTGTGATAACATCCAAACATTTAAACTTGTTGTTAAAACGATTGCACGCAATCACGGGTTACATGCGACCTTCATGCCAAAACCTCTTTTTGGAGTCAGTGGGTCGGGTATGCATTGCAATGTTTCTCTTTTCAAAGACGGTAAAAATGCATTTGTTTACGAAAATGGTGAATTACAATTGAGCGCAACTGCTTATCAGTTCATGGCGGGTGTTCTCGAGCATGTCCCTGGTTTTACGGCAGTGACAAACCCGACAGTTAACTCCTATAAACGTCTTGTTCCTGGCTACGAAGCACCCTGCTACATCGCTTGGTCCGCCCAAAATCGTAGCCCACTCATCCGCATCCCGGCATCAAGGGGCCTCAGTACCCGAATTGAAGTCCGTTCCGTCGACTCGGCGGCAAATCCATATCTTGCAATGGCGGCCATATTAAAAGCAGGTTTAGACGGCATTAAACGTGAACTCGAACCGCCAATGCCAGTCGACCGTAACATTTACGAAATGAAACCTTCCGAACTTCAGGAATTAGAAATTGGTACTTTACCTACTGACCTTGACCATGCCCTTATTGCACTAGGAAAAGATGAAATTATCCAAGAAGCTCTAGGCAAGCACATCTACACAAACTTTATGGCTGAAAAGAAATTGGAATGGGAGAATTACCGAATTAACGTACACCCTTGGGAAATTGAACGTTATATGAAGATCTACTGATAAAAAGGTTTCATAACGAAATAACAAAGTTTTAAGCCTTTGTAACTTCAATGCCTTCAATACGGTGATATCGCATACTTGTCATCGCATCCTACTCTTTAAAGTTTTGTACAGTAGATGCCTAGTAGACACAAGAATAAGCAAAAAAGAGTCCACCAAAGCTCTTTTTTGCTTATTTTTTTAATACTATATATAACCAGAAGCAGTTATTAATCGTCAAAGTTAGCGAACTTAAATGGAAATGGATTCAGATTATATACGTTTTGACGGTCACTATAAAATGTTTTGACATACTGCCTAAAGTGATGTAAATTATTAAAGTACGAACGTTCCAAACTAAACGAATAGTAATATTCGTCTTTCGAGGTGCTATCTATGGAAAATGTATTTGATTATGAAGATATCCAGTTGATTCCTGCAAAATGTGTGGTGAATAGCCGTTCTGAGTGTGACACGTCTGTAATACTTGGCGGGCATACATTTAAAATTCCAGTTGTACCAGCAAATATGCAAACAATTATAGATGAAAACGTCGCTATCAAATTAGCTGAAAATGGTTACTTCTATATTATGCATCGTTTTAATCCAGAAAAACGAGCAGACTTTGTTAAAGACATGCAATCACGTAGTTTAATCGCTTCTATTAGCGTTGGTGTTAAAGATGAGGACTATACTTTCATTGTACAACTAGCTGCTGACAAGCTTATACCTGAATTCATCACGATCGATATTGCTCATGGTCATTCCAATGCAGTTATCAATATGATTCAACATATTAAAAAACACTTGCCTGAAAGCTTTGTCATAGCTGGTAACGTAGGCACACCAGAAGCCGTACGCGAACTTGAAAATGCCGGTGCAGACGCTACGAAAGTTGGCATTGGACCAGGTAAAGTATGTATTACAAAAATAAAAACAGGCTTCGGTACAGGCGGTTGGCAGTTAGCTGCACTACGTTGGTGTGCAAAAGCAGCTACTAAACCCATCATCGCAGATGGCGGCATACGTACACACGGAGACATCGCCAAATCTGTACGTTTCGGTGCCTCAATGGTCATGATCGGTTCCCTATTTGCTGGCCACGAGGAATCTCCCGGTCAAACAATCGAAAAAGACGGCCAACGTTTTAAAGAATACTTTGGCTCAGCCTCTGAATTCCAAAAGGGCGAAAAGAAAAACGTTGAAGGTAAAAAAATGTACGTCGAATATAAAGGTCCATTAATGGACACTTTAGACGAAATGCAACAGGATCTACAATCATCCATCTCCTATGCTGGCGGTAACAAGCTAGACGCCATCCGAACAGTGGACTATGTCATTGTGAAAAACTCTATTTTTAATGGAGATAAAGTGTACTGAAAATTTATAGCTAATAAAAATCCAATCAAGATATTTTATTTCTTGATTGGATTTTCTATTTGTGGAAATTTTAATTGATTGCAAATCAAACAGGAATGGTGATTCCCGACACGATGTGTATAAAGTCTCGATTATTTTACTTTCAATTTCTTTTACGGTATTAACATCTCGATTCATTACTGACAGCTCAGTATTTTCAATTTTGCTTCCACGATAAGACAAGACCTAAATGTGTAAGTCCCGCCCCGAAACCATAAAGCAATAATGTATCGCCATCTTTGATTTTTCCTTCTTTTATTCCTAGATGTAGTGCTAATGGAATTGATGCAGATGAGGTATTCCCAAAATTCTTCATACTCGTTAACGTTTTTTCTATCGGAAAACCTGACTTTTCACATATTGATTCAACCATCCTTAGATTTGCGCTATGTGGTATAAACCAGTTAATATCTTCACTGTTTAATTGTGCTTTACTTAATAATTCTTGAATTCCTAGTGGAATCGTACGGGCTGCCCATTTGTATACTTCCCTTCCGTTCTGAACCATTTTCCCAGTATCGCTTAGTGGTTTATCATCCATAGTAGTTGCAAAGGTCGTTCGATATACATGAATCCCCCCTTCACCATTCGTTCCTATATGGCTAGCCAGGAAACTAGGATTCTCTTGATCGTACTCTACTAGCATAGCGCCTGCCCCATCTCCGAATAAAATACAGGTTGTTCGGTCTGTATAATCGGTTACTTTTGATAAAGTCTCGGTTGCAACAACTAAAATCTTACGATGTGCCTCGGCAGTAATTAAATTATTTGCTAAGTGCAAAGCATACGTGAAACCTGCGCAGGTAGCATTTAAGTCAAACGCTCCTGTACAGGGGATATTAAAGTGACTCTGAATTTGACAGGCTACACTCGGAAACGCATAGTCCGGAGTTGTTGTCGCTACGATAATACAATCAACGTCTTGTAAGTCTTTATGATTGTTTCCAATCATATTTTCAATCGCTTTAAAAGCCAAATGGGAAGCATATTCTTCGTCCCCTGCGATTCGCCTTTCCTTTATACCGGTTCGCTGAACAATCCATTCATCATTCGTTTCTACCATCTTTTCCAAATCCTCATTTAGCATAATTTTTTGAGGAACGTGGGTACCTATTGCTGTTATACGTGCTTTAGATTTAATCATTCGAACACACCTCATTTTTCTTTTCATTATAACACCTAGTATTAGTACCTGGTATATAAAAAAACAAAAAATAAGAATGTTCTATAAATGCAAGTTGCAATTGAATGACACTTCTATATAAGTAAACAGGAGCTTCAACAAATTTTTCATTTCATAAATTAGGCCTGTGTTGGGTAAACTTAGATTGCATATAATTTGTTAAGATAGAGATGAGATTGATACATATACTAACTGATGCAGGAGGATTAGCAATGAACATTCTAATCGAATGGAGTTATAAAATACCGAAAGGCGTGGAAACTGTCTTTCGCTCCGAGGAGATGCCGGCCGCACAAGCTTTGCTATTTGCAGAGGATTTAGAGCGTACCGGACGCACCAAAAGTATAACGTTCATTGACCGGTTCGACAGCGCATGGACGGTCAAAGAGATGAAGGGCTACTTAAAAGGAATTGAAACCGAACCACATAATATAACGGTCTATTTCGACGGCGGCTTTGACCGGGCAACCAGCAAATCAGGTTTGGGCTGCGTCATTTATTATGAACAGAGCGGGAAGTCATACAGATTGCGGCGGAACGCATCTTACGATGAACTCACATCGAATAATGAAGCTGAATATGCCGCACTCTACTTGAGCATACAGGAACTCGAGCTTTTGAATGTCCATCATTTACCGATCCGGTTCATCGGCGATTCTCAGGTGGTCATCAACCAACTGGGCGGGGACTGGCCGGCGCTTGAGAACAATCTATCACGCTGGGCAGATCGTATTGACGAAAAGCTGAAAGACCTTGGTATCTTGCCGGAGTACGAACTAGTGCCGCGGAAATTAAATTCAGAAGCAGATCGGCTTGCGACGCAGTCTCTGAATGGAATCTGCATTACGGCAACGAGAGAAATTACGTGAGGTTAAGATTAATGTTGAAATCATCGACTCTTGTCATTCAATCAGCTCTGCGGATTTCATAAAAATAGCTGTATCATTTGTATACCAATCGCATCTACAATTATTTATCATATAAAAATCGAAACAGCGCTATATACCAATAACAATGCCATCACAATATTAAATTGCTTTCTATAATCCGATAGAAACTTCTGAAATATCGAACCAAATAGGCTCCAGCTACAAGTACTCATAATACCGACGAAACCAAGAAATAACGAAAAAAGTAGTAAGTCAATTGTTGAACTATAGTATGGAAGAATGAACGTTGCAATTACCGTAATACCATATAAAACACCTTTCGGATTTACAAATTGTAACAGCATCCCTGCAAAAAAACTGTTATATTTGCCGCCCCCCTCATCAGTAGAAGTAGTTGAACTAGTAATTATTTTGATTGCGAGAAACAGCATATAGCCCGCACCTAGAAGCATCATCGGAAATTCCACTTTCGGAATAAAATTATGTAGGATTAGATTAAAGTAACTCGATAATATCATGATGACAAAGAAACCTGCGCCTACGCCTAGGCAAAATCGAAGTGTCTTCTTAAACCCAAACTGATTCGCAAATAACATCGCCATAATATTATTCGGACCTGGCGTAAAACTCATGACGAATACATACAACAAGAATGTTAGTACAGGCATATTAGTCCTCCCTCTAGTGAATATGTTATACTGTCTAAAATAGGCACTATAACGTTTCCACTTTATTGTACAGTTCAGACGCTATATTGTACAGATAAATAGGAGTGTGGTTTAAAATGGAAATTCATCTTATCATTGCCAAGAATTTAAAAGCAATAAGGGAGAGTAAAAAATTAAGTCTTGAAAAGGTGGCTGAATTGACCGGGGTAAGTAAAACAATGATTGGTCAAATTGAACGTGGCGAATCAGCTCCAACCATTACGACTATCTGGAAAATAGCCAATGGGTTGAAAGTTTCTTTTACTTCCCTCATTAATCATCCACAACCAGACACAAAAATTGTTTTGAGAAGTGACATCCAAACATTATCAGAAGACAACGGAAAATATCGGGTGTATCCACATTTTCCGTTTGAAGACGAAAAACGCTTTGAAGTGTATTCAGTTGAAATCGATCAAGGCGGATTCCTAAGTGCTGATGCGCATATGGAGGGAACTGAAGAGCTCTTAACTATTTTCGACGGAGAACTAACAATTCGTGTAAATAACGAGGAATATACCGTGAAAAGTGGAGATTCAATCCGTTTTAAGGCCGACAGAGCTCATAGCTATCATAATTCTGGGAAACTAATAACACGTTTAAGTATGGTGTTGTATTATCCGAATTAGGAAAGGACTGAAGGTCGTCTAAACACAATTAAAGAAACCTGCGCTTAGTCAATGTCTCATTATTGACTAAGCGCGGTGTAATACATAAACAAAGATTTGCCATTACGAAAAAACCAATTTTATGTGTAGAAAAGGTGTAAGTTCCACAACAATGTAAAGCGTTTGAATGATATCTCTGTACAAAGGTTTAGGTGAAATTCGGCGTAATTTTTTGGACTAAGTCACTATTGCAGTACTGAATGATATACTTCGAAAATTGTAAAGCCATATTAATTCGCTCTTCATCAGAGGTGAAGATTTTTATTTTCATTCCTTTACGAATATTTATAGCTTCCTTAATGATTGGATGCCATTCCATCGGCATATGCAATAATGCGTATTCACCAGCACCAAGTTTTGAAATGATATCGTGCTCCTTTAATGTATAATGTTGGCGTAACAGACCGAGAACGGACCATTCGATTTCATCATCTATCTCCGAGGTTGGTGGGTAAAGCTTGTTGCCCATTGCGTTTTCAATCCTTTGGACTCTCCCTGCCCAATACGTATTCATATTTTCAATTACATATGACACTAGATGCTGTGAGTCAATTTCAAATTTGAGAGCAGATGGTTCTGGTCCGATAATGCTAACTCCATTCGTTTTCAATATCCACCAAGTAATCGAATTGAAATAAGCACCATAACCCAATGTACCTTCATTATAGTAAGGATAATTGTCATCATCCGCTTCTAGTTTTCCAATATCCTTCCACATAATATAGACCCCATCCATCTCTGGCTTTTCATACTTACCAGCTATCGTCTTATGAATTTCAGATAAAATCCGCACCTCCACCTCTGATAATCGCCGGTTTATAACAGTAATAAAATCAATATCACTTGAATCATTCACGTAGGCATTCAGTGCAATGGACCCTTGAAGATACAATCCTTCAAGGGTATTTGGTAATCGTTCATGCAACAAAGCGATATATTCATTTAGGACCGTTTGCACGCTAACTGGCATTTCTCTCATAAAATTCTCCCTCCACATTTTACTAACGATGCGTTAAATATACAGTATCTTTATTTTTTGTTACATCAAAAATAGTACTATCTTTGTAATCTATACCAACAAAGGATATCCCGAACTTAGTATTTTCTGTATGGCCACATAGATAACAAACTACTTTTCCTTCTTTTTCGAAAACGATTTGTTTCATGTTCTCACGGCCTGTCTTACTATTGGTATCCCACTTACATCCTACCGCTTAATAGCACATATGCTCCTTCCTGTTTAATCAGACGCTCAACATGACAGAAGGTTCAAATAAATTTCCAGCTATAGTTAAAGCTATTCTTATTTAATAGTAGGGATCTGTGCCAACAACGCAAGTAAAAAGGAGCCAAGTTCTGAGTAATCTCAGAACTTGGCTCCTTTCATTTTTCAGTTTTACAAACATACACCATAGAAATACTTTTTGTATTCAGCTCATTTTTATCCCAATCACCATATGCTTGTAAGATCTCAAATCCATTTTCTTTAAGCATTCTTTCCATTTCAAGTGGAAATGAATAGCGCAAGGAAATGCCGTCTTGCTCTTTAGAGATTAAAGTTTCTCCTTGATAAATTTGGCGCTCCGTATGACAATGTAAGATTTGTGTCATCGAATTATATTCATCACGATGGAACTCGATAATTTGATTGCCACTCTTATCACTATACGTTTGCTCATACTCATCAATAGCTGCCAACTCATCTAATAGAGGATTTCTTGTATCAAAAATAAAAAGTCCGTCATCTACTAGATGGTGTCGGACAGATTGCAATAAGGCATCTTGTGCTTCATTCGTCAGAAAATGTTGAAAGGAATTCCCTGTCATGAAAACTAACTCGCTTTTTACGGGTATAGCCAACTCCGTGCAGTCTTGCTTCAAAAATTCAATCGAAACCGAATGCTCTTTTGCCTTTTGTTTTGCGCGCTCCAGCATCCCCTCATGTAAGTCAACACCAATCAGTTGAAATCCACGTTTCGCCATCGGTATCGTGAGTCTTCCTGTACCGCATGCCAATTCAATAATCGGTTGATTGGGCTTTGCCCATTCTAGAATTACATTCAAATCCTTCTGATAGCCTTCATATAGATGATCATACATTTCAGGATCAGCATATTTTTCAAAGTTCTCCTCGAAAACATTCCTGCTCATTCATACACCTCTTTCAAAAGTTCAAAATATTCTAATTTGTCATAGTACTTGATAATCTTCAAAAGGTCAATTTTATAGAAAACAGCATGTTTACCCTTTTTGAAATCGAATCACTATATAAATTGAACTAAAATTCCCCACAAATGTGATTTGGGAATAAGTGATGCCTCTTGCAAGGTGACTAAGCTGTATGCACCAGTTCAACAGATAGAGTTCTTATTTAGATTTTAGACTAAAAAGAATAAGTACGATTCCTGCAAAGAGGCAAACCATTCGAGTTAATGAAATTTTTTCGGCGAGACCAAATAATGCGATTCCTGTTGTGATGATTAATACACATGGACCTACTAGAGCTAACAGTGTGTTAATATAAAAGGCTTTTTCTAAATCATTTAATTTATACATTACCATTGCTGCGGTGATATCTACACTTCCTGAAAAAATCCGTAAAACTATGATCATTAAAAGTGCTTTTTCAACCAATAAAGTGACCCCTTCCCAATCTTATGTACTACCTAAAGTGTATGAAAGGTTCTATACTTTTATCATAGAAACTTTTTTGGGTAATAGCGCATTATAAAGACATAAGTTTGGGAGTAGATGGGGCTTGCCTGCCTAGGTTTAAAATGAAAAAAGAATTCATTGCTCATAGCCGATGGACCCTCTTGGATTGATTATTCTACGTACTCGTATAATACAACACTTTCCAAGTAGTTAACGAAGCGTCGAAGTTCCTTCGCTTCCTCCGTATTGATCGCACCGTCTTCAAACATTTTAGAAATCTCCTTCCTTTGCCCCTCAATCGCGTTCAAGGAAAGTATCTCCTTTTGTTCGTCCATTATCGATTGAACCGCTTCCACTTTAGGTGGCAATTCCTTTTTATTCATAAGGCGATTGTAGTAATAAATGATACTGTGTAGTACTTCTGGTTGATCACTAGCAGTTGCTCGCTCTTCTAAATCGGCTAAGACTTTTTCAAAGGTGAATTTTTGTATAGCATCTTCCGTTTCCAAAAATCGTGTTAATTCTTCCTCATTTAAGCGTCCAAGTTTCCAGTTTTTCAATACTTGATAAAGCTTTTGCCCAATATAGCGATTGCCAACACTTTTAATCACCTTTTCCCGTACGGAAATCGACTTTTCAATACTTTTTAAAATATTCGGCTTCACTTCATGTTCTTTCCTATAGACCTCCACATATTGCCGCTCAAGCACTAAACAATGCAAGCGTTCTACCGTTAGCTGTTCTTTGTAGACACGCAGTTCTTCCTCATTTTTATTTTTCGATTGCAACATATGTAACATGAGGGTATATTCATTTAATAGTTCATAAACAATCGATGTATTTTCCACTGTTTGCTGAGATTTAATCTCTTGAATAGCCCCAAGTATCATACGCTGCTTTTCTCCATTTAAATCTAAATCAGTCGTCTGCTCGTTTGCTTCATCTTTACTTAAAATAGGTAAGAAGATTGTTGCTACGATAAGCGTCATTAATATGACGCCCGCCGCTAAAAAGATGATGAGTGAACGCTCGGGAAATAAATCATTCGAAGCTGTATATAAAGGAATGGATAACACACCAACCATTGTGATTGTTCCCCGCACGCCAACCAAACTCGTAATTAGACTTGTTTTTAAAGTGGGTTTTTCCGTTATACTTTCTGACGATATATAATTGAAATAATTAAAGGAATGTGACCATACGAATCGTATACCTAGTACGACGAAGCCTAATGCAAGGACATATCCAAGCAACAGCCAGTTACTTATTTGTTCATTTTCCAGTAAGGATCGCATGGCCGTCGGTAGTGTCAAACCTAACAACAAGAAAATAACGCCATTTAAGATGAAGGCGATAATGGACCAAATATTATCCGTTAGCACTTGCTCCTGAGCGATAAAGTTTTCTGTTCGTTCTTTAACAATTGTATAAATTATCCCAGCGGCCACAACTGCAATTACACCTGAGGCATGGAACATTTCCTCCGCGATAAAGAAAATAATAAACGGAGTTAAAATTTGTAAAAGTGAATGGAATACTACATCAACGAGACCGCGCCTGCGCAACGCATAACGAAGTCGATTGATAATAAGTCCAAGGCCCACACCAAGCAAGGCGCCTACAATGAACATGTACAAAAAATTTCCAGCTGCGTTTGTTATCGAAAAGTAACCTGTCACAACAGCTAAAACGGCAAAATTAAATGCAACAAGCCCGGAAGCATCATTAATCAATGATTCTCCCCGTACTAAATTCATTATCTGATCTGGGAGGTGGATACGCTTCGCAATGCCATTTACAGCCACTGGATCCGTTGGAGATAAAATGGCTGCCAGCGCAAATGCTGCGGCTAAAGGAATTGCAGGAATCATCCAATGGACAAACACTCCACCAACTATCGTCGTTAATAGCACTAAAATAATTGCATTGCCTAAAATAGATGCTCGCATTTTCCATAATTCTTCCCTCGGAAAATGAGCGCCATCATTATATAAAAGTGGTGCAATAAATAGCAGAAGGAACCACTCCGTCTCCACTTCAATAGTAAAGTCTTTGATGACCAACGCACAAATAACTCCAACAAGTATTTGAATTAATGCAGTAGGCAAAATCGTCACATAGTGCGCAATGATGTTAGTTATCAATAATAAGATCAGCAATGCGAATATGCTTATTAGTATCCCCAAACTAATCCCCCCTTTTTCAATTTTTCTGTACCAAGACTTAAAGTGTCAGCTACTGAATAGTATCGGTTTCTCTCCATCGCATTATTCTAAATTTATCCTACATTTGCATTTTACCAATCCATAATTTCTGAAAATGTTGCTATATAATTTGATATCAAAAATCCCTTCGAATCTACACCCTCTACCAGCTTTAAAGCGTAAACGCAATGTTCAAATGTTCTAAATCTAGAACTACTTTATTCTACAACACCTGGTGGATCAGGTACAATTAAGTTTTGATTTGTTGAAAGGTTATTTATATTCCATCGACTTTTAAGATAGTTATAACAATTAATAAAACCCTCTGTATCCCAGTTTTCAACTAGGATACAGAGGGTGTAGTCCATTTTCTTTTTAATACCTCTATTGCACTAAAATCGTATTTATAGCTTTTTAACAAATTCGGATTTTAACTGCATTGCTCCAAAACCATCAATTTTGCAATCAATATCATGATCCCCATCGACTAAACGGATACTTTTTACTTTTGTACCTACTTTTACGACTGATGAACTTCCTTTTACTTTAAGGTCTTTGATTACTGTTACGGAATCCCCATCATTTAGGATATTTCCATTTGCATCTCTGACAACTTTTTCTTCTTCACTATTTTCAGTTTCCAATTCTAAAGTCCATTCGTGGGCACATTCAGGGCAAATAAAAAGATTTCCATCTTCGTATGTATATTCTGAATTACATTTTGGGCAATTTGGCAACTTAATCATAATTTCATTTCCTCCATCCATTTTGTTAATCCTAATCGATAAGAAACTATTTTCAATTTCCTTTTTATAACTTCGTAGGTATTATGCCTACCAACCTTCAATTATAAGCAAAAACCATAAAGTAAACAACTTTATTTCCTATAAAACGCTGGAGTGACTGATTTCGTAGCATTTTGGTTTTTGAATAGCCCTATTTATTGAAAAACATAAAATAGGACAGAACTGTACCTACAATTGATAAACAATTAGAGGTACAGTTCGCAAAGTTAATAATCGTAATGCTTTCTAGTCATCATAATAAGCAGCATCGCCGGAATAGTAGACACAACCATTCCTAAAAATGCAAGCCTTGGAGAAACTTCATATAAAAATCCTCCTGCTAACGTTAAAACAGCAGTGCTCAGGCTTAGTGCGAGAGCTGAATAAATGCCTTGCGCATTCGGAATTTGCTGCTCGGGTAAGTTTTTAGTTATATATCGAATAAACGCATAATGTGCGACGCCAAAAGATAGCGCATGCAAGCTTTGAGATAACATAAATACCCACACACTTGGAAACAAAAATACAAGTACCCAACGTAAAGTCGATCCTGATGCTGCTAATAATAATAACGATGAGGGCTTCCATTTCTTAAACAAGTGATCCGCATTCGCAAAATAGATGATTTCAAAAATGATTGCAATATTAATAACTATTCCAATATAGTAATTATCTACACCTAAGTCTTGTAAATAAATATAGCCATAATTATAATACGATGCATGTGCACCTTGCAATAAAATGACGATCAGTAACACAATTGGGAAACTTTTAACCTGAAATAAACTGCGCATCGATAGTGAATCCTTACGATCCTTCACGGTCGGTTTAACTAATAGTACAGCTGGTATCGGTAGTAAGCGCAGGAAGAGCATTAAACAAAGTCCAACCATCATGCTCCATAAAATCGCCTGCTCCCCAAAATAGCCTGTTACAATACTAATAATAAGCACTGAAATAACAAAGCCTATTGAACCGTACGACCGACTTTTCCCGTAATGTACATCACCTTGCTGTACTAAAGCACCTGCTGTACTGTCAACCGCAGGAAGTAGTGCTGGATAAACGGCACTAAATAGGAGTGTTACAACAAATAGCGCGCCAAATGACGAAGTTGGAATATAAAGGATTGTCGCTACAAGTGAGCTAACTGTCAACACAAGAACAACCTTTTGACTACTCCAGTATTTAGAGGCAAGCGGGAAGGCAAATAGCGTCGATGCACCACGTGCTAATAATCCAAATCCCATGATTAGACTTGCTTCCGTCACACTTAAACCTTTGCCTTGAACAAGCCATCCTGTCCAATAAGGTAGAAATATACCCCACGTTATAAAAAAAACAAAAAAACTCTGTGAAAGCCAGCGTTGATTATTCATCATTGATCCCTCCGTATTTATTGCATAGTACCACGTATACACATACAATAATGTGAGATATCTCATATTAAGGAGGATAAAATGCAGTTTTTAGCCGAGCCTATGCGCAGTTACTATATCGAAAAATATCCGATTCAGTCACTCTTCTCCTTTCCAATTACCCCGTTTATCCAAGTTTATCAGTTTGAACGTGGTGAATTTATCTTTAAAGAAGGCTCCCATCCTGAATTTATGTACTATCTTGTCGAAGGAAAGGCAAAACTATACGTTACACACAAAAATGGCAAAGTGTCGCTCATCAATTTTTTACAGGCACCAACTTTCATGGGTGAAATTGAGCTGTTAAATGCAGAACGCTATTCTAAAGGTATCCAAACTGCCACACAAGCCATTTGTCTTGCCATTCCAATTCATGCCTGTAAAGATAAACTCTTAACCGATGCGACTTTTCTGAGGTATTTATGCAACTTTTTAAGTCAAAAAATGACTATGATTTCAGAAAAGCATTCTCAAAATCAAGCTTATCCGCTAGAAAACCGTCTTGCCGCCTTTATACTTTTATCGGCAGACCAAAACTTTTACAAAGAAAAACATACGGAAATATGCGAATACTTAGGGGTTTCTTATCGTCACCTACTTTACGTACTAGCACAACTATGCGAGGCGGGTATCATTGAAAAGGAATCACGGGGCTACACCATTCGAGACAAAGAACGTCTACAAAAATTAGCTAAAGAAGTTTAATTCGAAAATAAGAAAAGTTCCCACTATAATAGCCTAGTAATTTAACTTGCGTGAGCTATTCTTAGACAGTAAGTCCCTCCTCTTGAAGGAACTTAAAAAATAAAGCCGTTGAGATATTCTCAACGGCTTAGATTTTAATTGAAATTACACTTGATTCAATTGTTTCGCATGAATCTGATACTGCAGATCTGCTACATTGTCTATGAACACCTGATCATGAGCGACAAATACCACTGTTCCTTCATATGCAACTATAAATCGTTCTAATGCTCCAAGTGCATGAATGTCTAAAAAATTGGTCGGTTCGTCTAATAATAAAATATTATACTCACCTAAGAACAACTGACAAAGTTGTAAACGGATCGCCTCTCCACCGCTTAATGACTTCACACTTTTTTGTATATCTGTACCTACAAACTGCATCGCATGTAAAACGCTGCGTAAAAATCCTTCATCATATGCTGATTGTTTTTTTACGAATTGCAGTACTGTTTCATTTATCTTAAATTGGTAACCCATCTGTTGGAAGTAACCCATTTTCACTTTTGGTGAAAATGTTAAACCCTTTCCTTCGGTAGCGATATGGTGAAGTAAGGTACTTTTACCAACACCATTTACGCCTGTAATCGCAATTTTTTTACCAAGCGGCAGTTGAAAGCTCACTCTATCTAATAACACGTTATCGTTAACTTGGAGAGTTAATTGGTCTGCCATAATTGGAAACTTATTATGCATTTCCAATGCTTTTGATTGGCGGAACACAATATGCTTTTCTTCTTGTACAGCTTCGATTTCCTCAAGTTGTTCCATGCGCTGCTCTATCGCTTTTGCCGTGCGATGCACCGCTTTTTGGCTTGTTCCTTTCGATTTCGTTTCAAACATTCGATTCGCCTTTGCATTCGATTCTTTTTTCGACATGCTACCAGCTTGAGCGATTTTTTCGGCTTTTTTCATTTTATCTTGCGCTGCTTTTTTAAGGCGACGCTTCTCTTTTATGAATTGTTCATGAGCTTGCGCCTGTTGTTCACGTTCCAACTGTTTTTTCGCCTGATAAGCACTGTAATTTCCTGAATAGACATGTACTTCGCCGTCACCAACTTCCCAAATTATAGTGACCAGTTCATCCAAAACAGCACGATCATGGCTAATTAATACAAGCGCTCCGTAATAATAGCGTAATTCATTGAGTAAAAACAAAATGCCTTCTTGATCCAAATGTGTAGTCGGCTCATCAATCAGTAATGTCTCGTAATAATGCGTAAACAATTGTGCAAGTTTCAGTCTTGTCTGCTCACCACCACTTAACTCCCCGGAATTTTGCGGTACTGCTAATTTCCCAAGTAATGCTACATCCGCTTCTGCATGAGTAGGGGCTTCAACCTGTGCAAAATAGCCGCTCTCCACATGACACTTTAATTTTCCGCGTGTCGGTTGAATATTGCCAGCAAGTAATTTTAATAACGTACTCTTTCCTGCACCATTTTTCCCGACGATGCCGATGCGGTCAAATTGATGTACAGCTAATCGTTCAATCTTTAATACTTCTTTATCTAAATAGGAAATTTCGATATTTTCTAATTCAAAACATACTTGTTCCATATTCGCTACCTCCGAAATTTGTAATTTCGTATCGATAGCTAGGATCGATACGAGCTTCTATTTCAAGCTCGTATCAATAGAATAATAACATCCCCATGCAAACTTCCTCCAAATCTTCGAAATTCTACTAAATTACATAAAAAAGCACACAGATTAACCTGTGTACTTAAAAATGGTATAGATATCCGTAGAGCGATAAAAATTCTACAACCCATCTAACCTAGTGCACACAACAAATAACCTCCCGAAAGAGTGATCTTACAAACTATGTGCATCTCGATTAGTATAGTTGTACAAATCCCATATCTATCGCTCCTTTCAATTCTTAAAATTATACTAACTTGTTCCTTTTGAATTGTCAATTTTTTGACTTTACAACTATGCGATGACATCAAAATCAGGGACATATACAACTAATTTGACCGCGTATTCGGATGATCCATGGCCCAAAGTGCCACAGATTGGTGTTTTACGAATTTGAGTTGCTCATAAATTTCTTCTTTTGTATCTACACAACTTTTTTCCCTATTTTCAAAAATTACAATCTTTAATAGTTACTGTTCAATCTGTTTGATTGCCAAACTATACTTCTTATACCATTTTTCCCATTCATCTTTCGGGAAGTCCATGTAATGTTCATTCAGTAAAGCGCTCAAAATATCTAAGGATACATGCCATCCTGCCAAATCTTTTGGTGTATGATCATTTAGTGTGCTGATAAATTCTTTCATTATCAATAAACAGCCCTCAGATTTGGAGTATAATTCGAAACGAACCCTACCGTCACCCCACTCATATTCTAGGATGGAACCCTTTTTGAAATCTGTTATCTCCATATCAATAGATGACCCACTCCCGTCATTCATATTGAATTTTATGGTCCCTCCTTTTCGAAGTTCTATAACTTGAAGATTAGAAAACCATCTTTCCAACTTTCTGTTATCTGTTAAAGCAACCCACACTTTTTCCACTGAATGATGTAAAGAACGTTCAAATCGTTCAATGTAGCCATCCTCAACTTTTTCTATTACTGCTTTCAATTGTTATTCCTCCTTTAAAAATTGTTCAAGTACATCGAACACGTTAGAAAAAACTTCATTTCTATTCACCCATTCCTTCTGCTTTAAGGGTCATCAAATCCCTAATGAACTCGTTACGCTTTGTGGAGTTTTTCGACATAATGAAACCGTTTTTTTATTGAATAAATGACAGCCAACCATACAATCCGATTAATGTAATTAATAGTGTGGGAACTGTTAAGAGTATACCGATTTTAAAATAACTACCCCAAGATATTTTCACCCCTTTTTGAGATAAAACATGTAGCCATAATAAAGTAGCTAAAGAGCCAATAGGAGTGATTTTCGGACCTAGATCTGACCCGATTATATTTGCATATATCAAAGCCTCACGAATTGGTCCTGTTGTAGACGTTTCTGATATCGCTAGCGCGTTAATCATGACGGTCGGCAAATTATTCATAATCGATGATAATATTGCTGCAATAAAGCCCATCGAAACAGTGGCTACAAACAGTCCTTGATTGGCAGCCAGTTGAATGACGTCAGCCAAGACACTTGTCAGACCGGCATTACGCAATCCGTAAACGACGACGTACATTCCGACCGAGAAAAAAACGATGGCCCAAGGTGCACCTTTGAGTACTTGCTTCGTGTGAACCACGGGGCTTCTTTGTGTCATAATCATAAAGAATATGGCCGTAAATCCAACAATGATAGAAACAGGAAGTCCCGTAAACCCACTTGAGAAATAGCCGACAAGTAATACGCTTAAAATCACCCAAGTTAGTCTGAATAATTTTATATCTTTGATAGCATCCTTCGGTTCTTTTAAATCTGAGACATCATAGTCTTTAGGTATACTTTTACGGAAGAATAGCAACAACACGAAGATACTTGCAACTAAAGAAAATAAATTCGGGACAATCATTCTGGATGCATATTCAACAAAACCGATACCAAAAAAGTCTGCTGAAACAATATTGACTAGGTTACTTACAACTAATGGTAATGAAGTGGTGTCAGCTATAAAACCACTGGCAATAATAAATGGGAAAATCATCTTTTCATTGAAATTTAAATTTCGCACCATCGCAAGAACGATTGGCGTTAGTATTAAGGCAGCCCCATCGTTTGCGAACAAAGCGGCAACAACTGCCCCCAGAATACTGACGTAAACAAACATCCGAATTCCACTGCCTTTAGCTAATCTAGCCATATGTAGAGCAGCCCACTCGAAGAATCCGATTTCATCTAAGATCAATGAGATGATTATAATGGCGATGAAAGCAAGAGTCGCATTCCATACAATCCCTGTCACATCAATAACGTCTTGAAAGTTAACTACTCCTACTAACAGAGATATCATTGCTCCAATACAGGCGGACCATCCTATTGATAAATTTCTAGGCTGCCAGATAACAAAAATAAGTGTAATGATGAATATCAATGAAGCCGTTATTACCGAAACCAATATTTTTTCTCCTTCCTACTCACAACAAACTCTAAGCCCTTGCACTTCCAGTTTTTCTATAGACTCATCCTGTTTGGGCAGTTGTTCAAGAATGCTTTGAATAAACGAATAGTCTTCATGACTTTTATTAATCGAGAAGAAAATCCATTGCCCTTTACGTTCTTCCTTGACTAACTTAATATCCCTCAGTTTACGCAAATGCTGACTGATCGCCGGCTGACTCATATTAAAAATCTCAACAAATTCACACACACAGCACTCATGTGACTTAAGTAATTGCATCATGGTCAAACGTGTTGGATCTCCGAGTAATTTTAAGAGTTGTGATGCTCGCTGAATATCAATCGTTACTGTTTCATTCATCAGTTATCCCTCCTCTAAATCATCATATAACGATATCCTTATATGTACAAGTAGATTAATTTTCTTTAATAAATTGAATTTAAGCATTTGCCTTTAGGTCTAAGACACTTTTCGTCATGCTGATGACTTTCAAGTATGTCATGACCAGCACGAAGCCTAGTTATTCTCGCTATGGCTTATCTAGAAGTTTCTTGAAGTTCAATAGTTATCACCTTTTCAGTTTCGGTAGTATACGTAATTCTTACAATAACGCCGAATTCGTTATCCCGCTCTTTTAACCACAGCTTAAACCTTTCTATTGTTGACTCCCCTTTAGATTCACTCCCTTCATGCAGGTAGTCAATAATATTCGCATGGGGATATTTTGATTGGGTCTCTTTAATTGCAAGCTTACTCCATTTGGCATAACTTGGAATTGCTTGTAGCGCATAAGGAACCGTCGAGATATGTGTGGGAATTGCATTAATTATAATAAAAATTCCAAGTGCTAAACTTATTTTTCGCATAATTGACTTCATCTCCTTTTCAATAGGATGAGTCATTTGCATAAAATCATTCCATACCAAGTAGGCTTTTGAAAATAGGCACCTTTTTATGATGGGAAAAGATTGTTCAAAACGAATTCCTTTATTGTGATTTACTATACCTTCTCCAACTCACCCGCCTATTATTGTCTAAGTTGTGAACACGTCCTATACAACAAAGTAAAAAAACACTTACATCATCGCGAAATATTTTGCTACACTAACAAACAGACCCGGTGGTATACCTTAAATATGAATACAAAAGTGCAGGGCTTAAACGTCTGGAATGTTACAAAAACATAATCCATTACTGGCACAATTATTGCTTTATTTAGCATATTACAAAGGTCTCGAATAAGCTTTTGGAAAGGAAGGAAGAAAAAATGAAACAAGAAACAAGATTACCAAGAAACGGTAAGGAAGGTGCATTGTACGGTGCAATCATTTGTACACTGACGGTGCTGTTTATGGTGTCATTAAATGTCATTCTAGTTTTCGGAGAGTTTAATCAAGAGGCTGCCCTAACGATTATTAAAATGTTACCGATTTTCTGGATTATTGCCATGATCATTGAACCGGTTTTAATTGGTCGTATTGCTGAAAAATTGGTAAAAAAATTCACGCAGCCAACAGACAGCTTTAATGCCAAAATTATATTTCGCATCTTATTTACTGTACTTGGAATGTCAATTTGTATGACGCTTATTGCTGATATCATAGGGAACGGTTTTAGTTCAACTATCTTCAGCAACTTCCTAACGAATTGGCCAAGAAATTTCTTAATCGTCTTAATCGCTGAGAGTCTAGTGATTCAACCAATTGCACGATTTGCTATGGTAAAACTGCATGCTTCCCAAGATAAAAAAAGTCAGGCAGTAGTGCTTTAAAACTACATTGTTAAACAAAACACATGCCCAACTTTAATAGTGATCTACTGCCCTGCTAGTTCCCTTTTAATCGTATTTTCTCTTTAGGTGGAAACTAAAACGATTTATGGTTTTGTATGAACTGAACTTTTATTAAGGGACAGTTTAATAAAAGGATTCTCTATAATCTAGGCTGTGATTATATGGCTCCGGCATTTCGCTGGAGTCATTTTTTAAAAGTTCCATTGCTTTCGTGTTTGGTTGTAATGTTCGATATAAGTCTCCACTCTGTCTTTACGTTAGTTGAAGGCTTTTTAGATAGCCGGAAAGTAACAAAGAACCAAATGAGATTTACCAGTAGAGCTGCTATGCATATTCCCATAATTCCAAGAGAATTAGGAAAAGAATCTGTTCGTAAACCTAGTAGTAATACAATCCCTAAGACTGCAATATTGATTAGTATCCCAAAACTACAAAAAATAGCAATAATATATCGGATGGCATCTAATCTTATTTTATAGATAATTAAAGGTAGAAGATATAAGACTAGAATCATCCCTATTGCTGACCACATACCTACAGAGCCAAATGTATTAGCATTAGGGCCTAATTCAGAGAGTGGCGAAAATGAGGTCATTACTATATAAAAGTGCTGGGCTCCCACCTAGATACTCTCACACATTAAATGCCGTTTTGTTAAAGTTTAAATAATAATCCATTTTCATCCAGATAAGTTTTAAGTATAGGCAAGGAAGCTGGACCTATGCCGTGAAATTGCAAAATCTCTTTTTCACTAAAAGTGGATAGTTGTTGCAACGTCGTAATACCTTGCTGCTCTAACGCTCTTCTTGCGGGTGCCGAAAGTTTTGAGAGAAAACCATTGTCAGGCTTACGTTCTTGTTCACATATCGGGCAGCTTAGACAATCACTACTCTTATAATAGTTATGTCCCTTGCTGCATATCCGTAAACTACTTTTTAAAGTTGTCATGATTAAATGTCTCCTTTCTTTCGATTCCACTTTCCTAATTATACAACACTCGGGGTAGACTTTTTTAATGAAAAATACCAGATTCTCATTCGTCGAGAACCCGGTAACTCCCTGCTTATTTCTTAACTCTTGAAATCGTCAGTCCATCCCCAATTGGAATAAGAAGCGATTCTAATTGGGGATGATTGGCCACAGTTTCATTGAAGGTCTTCATTAATTCCGTATAGCGTTTAGATTTAG
>DYWT01000318.1 GCA_020742515.1 Sporosarcina psychrophila | reverse complement strand
AAAAAAATACTTTTAACGGATTTATCATCTTATTTTGAAGAAATCGAATTTGAAAGTCTAGGTAAAAATAACAAGAATAATGTTCTAAAACTATCTTCTGGTGAAAAACAACTTTTTATTATGTTGGTAGCAACTCTCAACATTAATAAATCATTTTCCCAAAGTGGTAAATCTAGGATACTAATTATAGATGAACCGGAATTATCTTTGCATATTGAATGGCAAAGTCAGTTATTAGATATTATGTTAAAAAACTTAGGAGGACAACAGTTAATATTGGCTACTCACTCTCCAGAAATAGTAGGAGACTATGCAAATCATTGCATAGATGTCAGAGGAGTATCAAGTTTATGAATGAAATTCAATATAGTAAAAAAGGGAAGAGTAATATTAGTCTATTTTATACATCATACCAAGAAAGACAATTTTATATAGAAGATGAGAAAGTTGAAACCCAGCACGCTTTTAAAATAATATTAAATAAATTATTTGAAGAAAGGTTTCAAATTAGAAGAGTTTTTCCGTTGGGGAATAAAACCAAAGTTTTAGAGAAATCTCGAATAAATACTGATAGTAACAGTTATTTCCTAATAGATAGAGATATGGATCCATATTTGGAGAATTATATTAATCCAAGGACTCTAGACAACGTTATTGAATTAGAAAGATATTGTTTTGAAAATTATTTAATAGAGAAAAAGTCATTTGAAGAAACGATTGGTTTTTATATAAGTCAAGAAACAGGTAGTGAATATGATAAATGGCTATCAGAGGTAATTGTAGACTTTGAAAAGGTTTTTAAAATTGCATTAGTATCTAGAAAATATAACCTAACAAGTTGTATAACTGACAAAGAGTATGTTTATTTAATAAATAATACACATAAATTAAGTGGCGAAAAAGTCGGAAAATTATACGATGAAAAAAAGAGTGAAGTAACTAGAAAAGGATATAATTTTGATGAAGAATTCCAATTAGTAGAAGAGGTATTAACTGGAGTAGATATCAAGAACCAATTAGTTTCAGGGAAATTTTTATGGGCAAGTCTAACTAACTATTGTAAAAACTTAGCTAAAGCGACTGGCGGCGGCAAGGGCATGACAGATAAAGCGCTTTTTACAAGTTTTGTTCAAAGTATCGATTTAAAAAACTTTGAATTCTTAAAGGAAAGAGTTTTATAAGTCCCCCCTGGCCAACCAGAGGACAACGATTGATTACATCATTGCGCTGTATCATTTGTTATATAGGAGCAGTAAAGATGAACATAAAAAAAGTAAATAAAATTAGAAAAAGAGAATTTAATAAAATCACAAAAAAACATGAACGAAAATTACTTCTAAGAGCGAAGGCAAACGAAGAATTGGATATAATAATAAATTCATTATCTAAAGAAATAAAATGTGAAAAGAAGCTTTTAAAAGAAGTGATTTTTCATTTAGAGTCTCTTCAAAAAGAGTTAAATTACTTTGGATATAGGGGGATCGGTATTGGTATTGTTGTTGTTGTTCTTACTAATTTTTTTACAACTCAAGGAATACCAATTATGTACAAAGCTTTAGAAGAAATCGATAATTTTAGTTTTACGCTAGAAAAAATAATTTATTTAATTATTTGCATGTTATTTTTTCTACTTTTAGTAGGAACATTTGGTTTTGTAATTTGGAAAACCCTTACTCCTTTCTTTGGTGACGATAAGGATATTAGAGAACAAATATATATTTATGAATATATGATTAAGATTGTAAAAAGTAAAATTGAGCAATTGGAATGATTATAAAAAAATAGTCCCCCCTGGCCAACCAGAGGACAACGATTGATTACAGCATTGCGCTGTATCATTTGTTGTCCTCTTCTTTTATTTCAAAAAAGGAGTGAGGGAAATGAAATCGTCGCAAGAGTACCTAGTTGAAAATGGACTTTCTGATGCTTGTGCAGACGAAGTAGACAAGAAGGGGACTGCGGAAGCGGAAAGAATAGTTGTCTGATAGTGAATGAGCTGAATTGATGGGTACTTATCGACAGACGTACAAACGGGTGAACGGGCCAATTCGTAAACGATAAATAGGGGGCGGGCTAATGACGGAGAAACAGATTGAGCAGTTGTTAAAGGATTATCACTGGATGATAAATAGTGTGAGGATCATGCGCGAGGGATTGAATGAGGTTGGTGGTAACTTTACAGCTCAGTACGGATTAGAGGCAGCTATGCCAAAAGCGGCTGGGGGTCATAGTGATCCTATTTATCAAGAGTTTTCAAGACGGGAAAAGCGGTGGAAAAAGATTAGTGATTACGAGCAAAAAATAAAGATGGTGCAGGATAATATTCATTTGATTACGGTTGACCGGGAGATTGAGGTATTGCATTGGTTGCTTGAAGGAAAAAGTTTGCGATGGATTGGGAATCATATGGCTCTATCGGATCGGCATATCGGGAGAATTAAAGATACGATCATACGGAAGATGTCGCAAATGTCGGATACGTCGGAGAAGTGACGAGCATTCAATCACATTGATATACTTAAAGGCAGGTCGGGGAGTTGGGTGGTCTTGGGATGCGAGAGTACGCCTTGGCTACAAATTCCCCCGAATACGGGTGATTTCTTTATGCTTTGAAAACTATATGCCAGATGTCATAAAATAATCGAGGGCTAGTAGGTAAACGACTACCGTTAGCTGACAGAAGGACTTGATATGGCGTGTAGTTTTGAGGGTGTAAAGAATATATAAAGGATTTTCACTTTCTTTGACGAATATTGTCAGAGAGGTGGGGATCGTGATTATTTATGATATAGGCAATATTTCTGATTGGTTAACAGCTATAGGAACAATTAGTGCAGTAGTTGTTGCTTTATATTTATCAAGAAGAGATAGAAAACCAAGCGCTAAAGTTTCTGCTAGTCTCGGTCATATAGTGGATAATCACGGAGTTTCAAAGCATCCAGTTCATATGACAATTGAGATAGTGAATCAAGGATTAATTCCTATTCATTTATCCGAAGCAACTATCCAATTGAATAGCCGAAGCAATGAAAGAATGATATTTTTAGATGGTAGTCACAGAGTGGATAAATTGTTAAAGCCGGGTGAGTTTTATGAACATAAGCTGAATTACCAAGACATCCGAAACTATTATAAGAATCAAAATAAGAGGAAATTAAAAACATATGCTTTTTACATGGATGCAAGTGGGAAAAAGTATAGAACAAAAGCTAGATTTTATTTTTAGTATTACGCCCATTGTAGTGCTTTTTCTTTTCCTGCCAATAAAGGTGATTAAAAGGATTTACACCTTATTTGGCGAATGATGTCAGTGGGAGGTGATAATTTGGAACATACTGTATACAACACAACCTTGCATTTAGTAGAAATTGAAAAGGTGAAACCGATGGGGAACATAGGGACTATGACCGAGGTTTGGCTATGGGAAATCACCATGGCGGATAAAGGAAACATTTATAAAGGCAAAGCGGCGGTTCAAAACAAGAAAATACACCTTCCGTGGATGGAGTTGCAAAGCGCGACCCCGTTAACAGAAATGATTGACGCTTGCAAAAGGTATATGGAGAATCATTAATATTACTAGGCATCTCTTCGGGGGTGCTTTTTAATTGCATATAAAAACCGGAACCTCAAGGAGATCCCGGATAATATTCGCTAGAGGGACTCGAACCCCCGACAACCCCTTTATGAGAAGGGCGCTCTATCCAACTGAGCTATAACGCCATTTAGGTAGCCTATTTAATAGGCTACCTAAATTATAACAATTGACTGATAATTTGTAAAGTATAATCACATAAAAGTTAGAAGATTAGGAGGCGGATGGTGATGTGACTTGGTTAACTGGGACGTAATCAAACATGAATGGGAAACAACGACAATAACGATTGCTGCATTAGCTGAAAAACATGATGTGAAGCTTGGTACGCTGAAGAGTAGGAAAAGTCGTGAAGCTTGGGTAAGAGGTCCATCCGATAAAGATGCAACTAAAACGAAAAAGGATGCAACCATTACTAAAAGGATGCAACCGAAAAAGGATGATATAGAGCCTGTTGTTTTGTCGGATGATTTGACCGATAAGCAGAGGCTTTTTTGTATTTACTACATTAAGAGCTTTAATCAGACGATGGCAGCAATCAAGGCTAGTTACAGCAGGAACAGTGCTCATGTAGAAGGCAGTAGGCTGATAAGAATTCCTAAGGTTGCTGAGGAAGTCAGAAGACTTAAAGGAGAAATGCAACAGGGTATCTTCATAGATGCTATGGATGTGCTGAACAAATACATTCAGATTGCCTTTGCAGATATAACTGATTTCGTGGAGTTCGGGAATGTTGAGATGGAACAGCGGCATCCGGAAACAGGCAAGGTAATGCTGGATGCGAACTTCAAGCCGATCACATACAAGATGAGCCAAGTTGATTTTAAGAATGATGACATAGTGGATGGTTCTCTTATTTCAGAAGTCAAACAAGGCAAAGATGGTGTGTCTGTCAAACTACTCGACAAGATGAAGGCTCTCGACATGCTATCCAGATACTTCGATGTTCTATCTGAAAATGATAAGTAACGCTTGCAGGAAGAGAAGTTGAAGGCTGATATAGCCAAAGCGAAAGCAAAAACTAAGAATGAAGATGTCGGCGGCAGTCGTGTTGTTATCGTAAACGACAAAGAAGCAATGAAGCGGGCGATGCAGCATGACGACTGAAACGATTAACCTCATGGACCTTATGAATCGCAACTTCTATTCCTTCTGGTTGAACGAAAAGCCGCACAGTATATTGAGTGGTGGACGTTCCAGTATGAAATCATCTGTTATTAGCTTGAAGCTTGTTATCGACTTCCTAGAGGATGAAGAGGGAAATGTTGTTTGTTTACGGAAGGTTGGCAAGTACTTATCCGGTTCCGTATATGAACAAATCAAGTGGGCTATCTACATGTTGGGTGTCCAGGGTGAATTCATTTTTGGGAAGTCACCGCTTGTTATTAAGCATAAGCGGACGGAAACAGGGTTCTATTTCCACGGTGTCGACGATCCTTTAAAGCTGAAATCCATGAACATTGCTAAAGGGCATTACATGGCTCTTTGGTTTGAAGAGTTGGCTGAGTTCAGCGGCATAGAAGACATTGACATTGTTGAAGATACATTCATTCGTCAAGACCTAGGAGATAGACGGGTTATGGTCTACTACTCTTACAATCCTCCCAGAAATCCGTATGCGTGGGTAAATGAATGGAAAGATAGCAAAATAGGTGATGAAAACTATTTCATGCACCATTCCACTTACTTGGATGATGAAAAAGGATTCCTTTCAAAGCAAATGGTTGAGAAAATTAAGCAGTATCAAAAGAATGATCCAGATTATCATGATTGGATGTATGGCGGCGATGTAATTGGTATGGGGGATAACATCTACAATATGAATCACTTCCATCCATTACTGGAGCTGCCTAGCAATGACCCGATTATCTTGATAGATACTGCAACAGACACAGGGCATCAGCAGTTGGCAACTACTCATGGTGCATTTGCATTAACAGCTAAGAAAAAAGTAATCCTGCTGGCTACGTACTATTATTCACCTGCTGGAAAGGTCAATAAAAAGGCACCTAGTGAGTTGTCGGACGAATACAAGGAATGGTTGGACGGAGTCAGAAAGAAGTATAAAAAGCCAATTGACGTGACGACAATCGACTCTGCGGAAGGCGCTTTACGGAATCAGCTATTTAATAGACCGCAGTATAAGACTACACCCGGTCGCTAAAGGAAAGAAACTAGATATGATTGATTTCGTTTACGACCTGTTAGCGCAAGGTCGTTTTTATTATTTGGAGACATCTAATAACCAGGTATTCAAGAACATCGTAAGTATCAGATGGATGCTGATTCGCTTAGAACGGCTAATCCAAAGGTAGTTGAGATTGATGATCATACTTGCGACATGTTCCAGTATTACGTTATGGACAACAGACAGAAGCTTGGGCTCAAATTCTAAGGCGGGGAAATAAATGTTCAAATCGCTAATGTCGAAAATCGGGAGGTGGTTTCAGCGTATGAAATTGACGAAAACAATCAATAGTGTAAGCGATTTGCGGGCGGTGCCAGACAATGATAATTTTTCGGTCTCATTGAACAGTGGAAGGCCCTTTATTCTGGTTATTTCAGCGAGTGGCATGATGTTAACTACACGACGGTAAACGGCCCAAAGAAAAAAGGTGTAAAAGGCGAATTCTATCCATATCAAGGCTAAATCGTCCGGATACGGCTACGAGGA
This sequence comes from Sporosarcina psychrophila, assembly GCA_020742515.1. GTDB lineage: Bacteria > Bacillota > Bacilli > Bacillales_A > Planococcaceae > Sporosarcina > Sporosarcina psychrophila_B. Next base: position 55,754 of record DYWT01000318.1, on the reverse strand, counting down.
TTGAATTTATAACGGTTGCGTGAGCGCTATGACCACTAAAGTGCAAAATGCCATCAATGCTGCAGTTGTAAAAGCGACTAATTGGCGCAATCGCGGAAAAAGGCGTGGTGATTTAGCGGGTTTACGTGAGTCTAAAATGCCGGCATTGCTTACGGAGTCAGGATTCATCGATAATCCGATTGACGCCAAGCTGTTAAAAGATGCTACATTTCTTGATAAAGTTGCAAGTGGCCATGTTAACAAGATTGCCGAGGTATTTGGTTTGAAACGTAGAGCAGTCGCTACGAACACTCCAGTACCTTTGTCAGTGGAGAGTGAAGAATTGAAGTTTTCAAGTCGATTTTTAAAAGCAGAGGTCGAGTTAATGCTCAATAGCTAAGCTCGACGCGAGATAATTGTCGATACAGCTCTCGCGGCCGGAGCACAGCCATTTTGGAGAGTGCTATTAGCGATCGAACCATCATCCCAGGGGATATATTAGATCTCGCGGCGAAACATACAGTTGCGGTAAATAAGTAAGAGTATGATATAGTAAAGACATAAAGGGCATCTAATACACCTAGCAAAAGCGACCTATCCAGTAATTGGAGACAGGTCGCTTTTTTTATTTACCAACAACCAGTCATCTTTTGTTGTACATGTATCACTCGCTTGCAATACGAACGTGCAATGGCCGTTCCGTGTTTGGATGTATCGTTTTTTGTCGAATTAAAGAGGTATTCGTGTGAATATAGACGAATAAAGTACAGAACATTGTTCTTATTTAACTAACGGGGCAGGTTAGTTGAAGAGTGTTGTTTAACTTTAGTTCAACAATCGGGCCATTGAATTGAATACGATTACACAGAAAGTCGATTTCCCAACGTAAAGGAGATCGACTTTTTTAGATTAAATTTTTGCCTAATTATAAAAGTCTTACTTTAAGTTCCTTATGAATTTAAAAAATGCTGTTGACTATTCAGTTGAACTGTATTACATTGTTATAAAGTTCAACTATATAGTTGAACAGAATAGAGGGTGAGAGTATGAAACATAAATTATTGCCGTTGTCTGAAACCATGCATTATATTTTATTAGCCCTACGTGAACCGCTCCATGGCTATGCCGTAATGCAGAAGATAGAAAAAATAAGTAATGGTACTGTTATTTTAGCTGCTGGTACATTATATGGTGCAATTGAAAACTTGAATAAACATGGTTGGATTGAACCTGTTGGGAATTCGGGTCGGAGAAAAATTTATTTGATAACTACAGAAGGAAGCGACATTTTGAAAATGGAACAAGAAAGGCTATCGCATATTTTATCATTGTATGAAGGGAGTGATTCAAATGAAGAAGTTTAACGTATTTTTTAATATTGAAAAAGAAGAGAAATGGCTGAACGAGCAATTACAAAAAGGCTATCGCTGTACAAATATTAGTGGATTAGGAATATACACTTTCAAAAAAACTGACAAAAGATATGTTATGCGACTTGATTATCAAGATTATTTACCAAAGAAAAAGTTCAAGGAATATAAAGGAATTTACGAAGATTTTGGTTGGATTTATATAAAAGGGTACTGGCTGGGTGGAATACAGTATTGGCAAAAAGAAGAGGATGATCAAAATGAAATCTTTTCGGATCGCCAATCAAAGGGTAGTTATTATAAAAGATTAATGGGTTATTCATTTGCATTGGGTATGCTGTGTTTGGCTTATTCTTATATGCTCTACAAGGATCATTCGGGATTATATTTTGAAGGTCTTTGGAGTATGAAAGGTGCATTATTTTGGAAAGCATTCTTATTTGAAACTCCATTTGTCCTTTTGAAGTTGCTTCCCGCCTTACTGGTTGTTTTCTTTGGTATCAGTCTCTATAAAGCTTATCGAAAGTATTCAATGTTAAAAGAAAAATAATATGTTAGGGAGTTTAGAATGTAGGGTTAGCTGTGGATGAGTAAGAATGAACTATATAAAAATCCATCTTGTGTTACAGGCACATGCAAGGCTAACAGGCTTATAGGAAGCACCTAAGTTTGTGCCATAATAGATGTAATTCAACGTTGTAAGCTGATAACGTGGAGGGATAGCCACTAGACCAATGAAAGATTAATTCAACCATGCAAGACGGTTCTTCAACGATTAATAAGGTTCTTGTAAGACTGATAGAGGTTCACCTTCCACGGAAGGCACCGACTTATTGAAACGAAAGAATTGGGACACTGAGGATATTACAATTCCAGAAGTGTTGATGATTGAATCGGGTTGGATTAGTTGGAACGCCGTATGCGGTGAAAGTCGCACGTACAGTGTGAAGTAGGGGAAAAGCTGACGATAACATCAAAGGCTTACCAATCATTATAACAACAGGAGATCGTCTGTTGACGATCCTTTATTTGTCCAATCGTCTGTGTTAAGGGTAAATTAATCCAGAAAGCGAATCATCCACAGTTGTATGGAGGTCGCTTTTCACTTTGCAGGATTTTTAGATTACATGTCGAAGTATACAATATAATACAAAAAAAGAGGGGATGAGGGTTGAAAATGGTAAATATTTTAACTCCCGTATTCGGAGCACTCCTTCTAGTCGCAATTTGTTATCTTATTTACAAGGGTAATAAAAAATAAAGTGAATAATATTCAGATTCTAATTTTATTTTGAAATCAAAAAGGCGGCCACATTCCATTACTGAACTGAGCCCCGAATAGTGGACACTTTAAAAAAAGTGACCCATTGGGGTTTTTTCTGTTTGAAAACCCGTTATACTAGACAAAAATGACTTGGAACGGGAGATTTTTTAATGAGTAGAGTACTTTTCAATGAACATCAAATGAGACAACTAGATTCAAACTAGGAAGTTATATAAACCTTTAGGCAACCATTTAAAAAACACTCTATAAATAAGTGCAACAGCAAACGTCTTAACTATAAAAACAATTAACGGACCTTGGAATAATAAAAGATATTGTCATACGCAGGATGTCGTAAATATCGCATATGTCGGATAGGTCGGAGAAATGACGAGCATTCAATCACATTGATATACTTAAAGGCAGGTCGGGGAGTTGAGTGGTTTGCGGTTTTAACTTTGCCGATGTACCCGTTGCATGTAAGTGGTCACTTTGAGTTTACCTCCAATTCTGATAACATTGGTTGCGGGAGGTGAGAAAATGTCTGAATTTCAAATAACGCTTCATTTTAATGATAATGAAAGTTTCATTATGAACTTACCTGCAAGTAGTCTAGAAGATGCGTCGGTTAAAGTTACTCAAATGATACAAGATAAGCACATTCATCAAGACATAAAGAAAGATTCCTATATAAAAGGGTATAATCTTGGTATGGTACAACGTTTTCATGTTTCGAACAGATAAAAGTTATGAGTTTATTTAGCATCCTGCGGGGTGCTTTTTCAATTATTAAAGGATATTCACCTTATTTGGCGAGTGATGTCAGTGAGGTAAATAAATGAAGGTTATGAATAAAATTGTTTACGAATCGTTACCTTATATTATATTAATTTCCCTAGTAAGGATGAAGTCTCACAAGATTTAATCCAAGGGATCACTCTTGCTTGTATGTTCTTTGCCGCCATATGGGGCGTTTAGCGTGGGAAAGTGCAGTAAGCCCACCTTCTAATCTCGATGATACTGCGATACTAAATAAAGCCGGAGCAATCGCTTGAAAGCTCGGAATTACATGGGGTGGAGATTGGCCGAATAATATTGCCATCCGCATTTCGAGGTTAAGGCAACTTGGAAAGCGCCTGCAGGTAATATTGCGCATGACGCACCACCAGAGAAATTGTGATCAATTCAGGTATCGAAGCAGGTGCAATTAATGCGTCATGTCGCATCAAGTGGGAAAACAGAGAACTGGCAGTCCAATTGAATTAGGGATGATGTTAAAAACAAATATTTAGTGAGAAAGTCGTTTTAATTCCCTTATAAAACTAACGGATGTTTATTCTAACAACAGAAGGTCGTCTATTGACGGCCTTTTTATTTGGTCAAAATTAACAGCATATTTCTAGTTGCAATGCGAACATTCATTCTCTATACTTGAGAGGAGGAGGGAACGAGTGTGCGCAATCAATTATTAAAGGCAGTTGAATACAATGAGTTACTGGATATGATGTACCTAGCTGAAGATGGTAAAATCAGCAAGCGAAGAATCAATATACTACAAGTCGGTGAGGTATCATTCCGTGCCTATTGTTTTCTACGTAAATCCAAACGTACTTTTAAAATCAATAACGTGCTCGCACTTGTTCCCGTTGTACATAAAGAAAGCATGGTGATCTAATGGCGTTAATACCATCCGAGGCATTGCCGTATTTCGAGAACATGATTTACTTACCGATGATAATTCAGATTCTAGAGAGAGACCGGGAAGTCATTGAAACAAGTTCGTTCAAGCTGAAAAGGCCTTATGTCAATATTGTTGAGAGTGCGTTAAAGACTGCTCGAACTGAATTAAAAGAAACAAATATTTATGCACGAAGCAATAATTTGAAGCTAAATAAAAGGACAAAAGATGACACTTTCACAGAGTTCGCATTTATCCATGGTGGTTATGAGGATCACAGACGCTATCTGAACGTTCGACTGCGTAATCGGACGGAAGAGTTAATTAGCGTTTACTTTGCAATGGTAGAAATCAAAGAGTGAAAGGATGATGAAAATGACAGCAATTCCAAAACCACCAAAATCAAAGGTGGTAGCAGGACCGAAACTGACGGAAACTGATTTTCTAGAAATAGGAGAGAGAATCGGCGAATCAAAAGAATTTGGCGTCGAAGTAGAAATCACGATATATGCTCATAAGCGCTACGAGTCAGTTACAGGCGTCGTTAAAGAAGTTGAAGGTCAACAAGGTAAATTGACGATGCAAATAGGTTACGACAACGTAAAAGTCAATATGAATAATATTGTAAATGTGAAATGAAAATGTTAGAAAACAATCATGATCGAGGGAATAAAAAGTGGACTGCATTGATGCTCTCGGAGCATATCAGAGAGCTACGGCTATGGATGGATGAAGATAATTACGAAGAACGTCCCGAGCTTGATGACTTTACCCTACAATCTATCCAGGAAGAAATTGAAACGACATATAAACGTAAATACCAAATTCTTATCCAGACATGGAAGGACGGCAAATTCGTGACGCGTGGCGGTGCAATAGAATTAATCGATCCCCAATCCAAATCTATTGTGCTTAATAACCCATTCGGCCCTGAAAGGATTATGGTTTCGGAAATCATCAAGGCGCAATTTTGTGAATGAAAACAGGGAAAGGCGACCATTCCATTATTACGGAGTAGTCGCCTTTTTAATCCGATATTCTGTGACTGTACCGGACTGTATTTATTCATAGTTAAAAGAACCTTTAATTCATCATTAAATCAAATCCATTTGGTGCTTTTGACGAAGCTGAATACTCCTTGAATACAGAAACAAAGAACAAAGTTTTAGGTGCGCTCAGAGGGGAATTTTCAGATTTGAAAATACAACTGAGGTAATTTAATCACGCAGTTCAAACAAAAACGACCACTGATTAAAATAATCAGCAGTCATTATCACAGTCATCTTTTGATATAGCAACAGTACTGGCGAATGATTCGATCAATAAACATCCGAGGATATCGCAATTTCGTTAGGAGAGGTGACAAAAAGTCGCAACTGTTAATACTTAGAAAGTAGTTAGATGTAGCTAACTACTTGTTAATCGACTAATTGTAACTTTTCAGAAATAGTCCAATGCATTGAAGGAATTATGTTTTGATTCAGTTGTTGCAAAAACACATCTGCTGTGTAGAAATCAGCAAAGGTTTTTTCTGTCTCACAATTGGAGTCTTTTAAGGTCTCTATCGTTCCATTATTGTTACGTATGATTATGAACATGGGTCAACTCCAATTTATGACGTCAACAATTAAATTGTTGTAATGGAATTGTCTCATCAAAAAAGAATTAAGTATATATTATTAGGAAAATGTTACCGACTTGTAAACGGGTTGTAATATAATATCCTTTTATTTACCAGTAGATAAAATCGAAGAATTAGCAACCTTTACTACGGAAACAAAGAACAAAGTTTTAAAATTGTTAATAAGGAAATTTTAGGCTTGAAGATGCAACTAAGGGAAATTTAACTACGCAGTTTGATCAAAAAGACCACTGATTACAATAAATCATCAGTCTTTATCAGAGACGATTTAATAGTGAGAGGAAGGTAAGTTGTGGTGAGTATAGGGATATAGTTGGTCAGTGTATTGATCTATATAATTTGGTTCTTGATATGAAGTGTCTGAATTTCCGCTGTTGCAGTCCTCAGGAGGCCCAATAAATATTGAAGGTTTAACGGGAGCAATTGCTTTTTTCCACTGCGTCTCATCCATACAATAGGTGTGTGCGATGATATTTGAAGGAGTTAATTTTAAGAGGTCTGATCCTAAAATTACTTCTGGAGTTGGTGCATCAAAAATCCCTAAAAAGTGAGTGTTATCAACTGTAGCCACAATATAATGCCACCACCCTTGCGGCACATTCGCAACCCATCCAGGTGTTATTGGATAATTTTGAATTTCTTTTGTGAAAGGGTTCAGTAATGAAACAGTACAAGCTCCGGAAATACAATAAATTAGCTCTGCAGCATGTTGATGGTAATGCGGTTCGACGACATTGCCGTTGCTAAGAAAAATATCAAGTAAAGAGACATTTTCTAATGTGTTTAATTGGTCGATACCTAGCACATTTATAAAGTTGTGATTATCTTTTTTGAACGCCTTACTGTCATTTACATTAAAAGTGAACTGCGTTGTTGGTAAAGTGTAATCGATATTCGGAATCAGAAGCCCATCCTTTCTTAATGATGTCAAATGCGCATTGGCAGCACATGTTTACAGGATATGCATTGATTTGATTCGACGTGAAGATTCATACCTTTTTCAACAAAAGAATTTTGCGAGGGAGTTATAACCTTGGTGTAGCAACTTACTATATTTGATGCGATGCCTAAATGATAGAAAGGATGTTCACTGTTATGTGTTCGTCCTTTCCATATGTATATATTCATTTTCATAGAAACAATTCATTATTCTATATCGATTTTCTCTCTATTCATTTTTTCTATATGATCATCAATCGGATCAATCGTATGTTTATATCGATAACTTTTATGTACGACGATATAAATGAAAATGAGTTCTAAAATCAAGATAACAATACAAATCCATATCCATATCCATGTTGTAGTTGTCATTGAATAGTCTCCTTTCTGACATTATCTACTGTAAGTTTACTACAAAATCTGCTTAATTAGAGGGTAGTCAGTTACGGAGCGGTGACAGGTTGGAAACCACCCTATAAAGCATACTACAATGCTAGGGTAAATGATGTTGCAACACTATAGTCCTTTGGAAAAAGAAGTGTTTTTCGTGAAGAAAGAGCGTGTTGGGATTTTAGGGATTTAGTCATCTTTTTAAAAAATAAAAAGCTCATTGGTGAAAAATAATAAAATTACCCCATTCTTGAAACTCCCAACGCACGAAAGGTTCGTAATAGGTGACGCCAAAGTACATTTTGAAAATAAAGATATGGAGTCTGTTGATAGAGAAATAAATGAATTAGCAAACTTTTTGATAAGCGCAAACGAAAGGGAAATTAAGTTTGAAAAGCAAAGCAAGATATCTGTTTTGCTTACTGTTGTCTCGATTATACTTAATGTTGCTTGCGCATTCTGGAAGTTTTAAAGTATGACACAAGACTTGGTATTATAAATTCAATCAACAATTACATTGTGAAAGGAACGTTCAGTGCGGGCGTTCTTTTTCTTTACTATAATATAAGTAGTGATTGAATAACTGACGGAGACATGACATTCATTTGAAGAAAATGCTATGATTATTAAATCAGTGTGTAGAGATATTGGCTTTCTCATTAACCAAAAATATATGTCTCATGATACGTCTGCCATCTGAAATATTATTCGCGGAGATGACAAACATGCACGGAGAAAAAAGACTGCCTAGAAACAGAAGAGAAGGTATATTATTTTTATTAATCATTTCAATCATTTCAGTAAACACAATTGCCCCCATTATTACGGGATTGGAACGTGGTTTCAGTAAAGAAGTTTATCTAGATACACTGAAGATTATTCCGTTTATGTGGATAATCGTAATTTTATCAGTACGATTGATTGCAGGACCAATTGTTGGTAAGCTGTTACCAAAATTCGTGGGACAAACAGATGGGTTTAATGCCAGGATTCTATTGAATACTTTATTGAATGTTACGGTGTTATCTCTTTTGTTATCGATTATCGGAACTTGGATGGGGACGAAACAAATCAGCCTAGAACCCTTTAAAAACTTTTTGCATATCTGGCCTAGGAACTTCGGAATTGCATTTTGGATCGAACTGTTGGTTGCACAGCCAATAGCAAGATTTGCAATGAAAAGATTACATGCAAGGCAGGGTCGCAAAGCCGAAAGTGTAAATGCGTAATGTGCAGCTGAAAAAAACTGTATAGTAGCGAAATTAAATAATTATTAATGTGAGAACGTCCATCCGGGCGTTCTTTTTCTTTACCCATAAACAAAATAAAAGAGTTGCGAACCGACGAATGATGGCGTTTCCATCCATGCTTCCTGTATACGGGTTACTTATTTAAGCAGGTGCGCGGGAGATCGGTAGTTTTCCAGAACAGTACCAGATTCCGATTGTGGAGTATTTGGCAAGGCAGGTTGAAGGTAAATGACAAGGTGATTCTTGGGAATTTATATTTCAGAAGTGTATCGTGAGATGTTGGTTGATGTTGAATAGCACCTTGTAGTATCTCTTGAGTTTAAATTGTACAATAGGTATCATGATTTATAGTCCATTAAATTAATGAATTGGAGAACTGTAACAAGGGTTTCGGTTATAAAAGTCTGAAGCCACGAATCATATCTTATATAATTTACAAAAGGCGCATATTTACATAATAGGTTCGAGAGGGGAAAGTTCAGCGTATATGATGCGTTGAAAAATTTCTCGATCAGCCTTATTTTATTAATTAAGGGGATAATAGAAATGAAGGAAATTAACGAAATTAACGATCTTAAAGCAGGAGTCGCTATTATTATTTTAGATGAAGACAATCGTGTTTTATTGCAGAAGAGAGCTGATGTAGGGCTATGGGGGATTCCATCAGGACATGTAGAGATTGGGGAGACAGTATCCGAAGCAGCTATTAGAGAAATGAAAGAAGAAACGAATTTAGATATACGTATTACTAAGCTAATCGGTGTTTACTCTGATCCAGATTCACAGGTGTTTTCATATCCTAAAGGAAAAGTAGTTCATTTTATAACAACTTGTTTTTTAGCTGAAATTATAAGCGGAGAACTTCGATGCAATTCTTCAGAATCACTCGATATTCAATATTTTGACCAACAAGCTTTGCCACCTGATTTGTTGAAAATGCATCCTTGCTGGCTGAAAGATGCTATGGCGGAGAGCGATTTGGCGTTTATACGTTAAGGTTAATTAATTTGGCTGACCGCACTGATATTGATATCAGTGAAGCATTGGAAAAATTCTTAACCAAAACCGAAGAGAAATTAGGGGATTAAGCCGCGTGTTGAACTAACATGCGCATTAGTTTAACAACAGAAGATCGTCTATTGACGGTCTTATCATTAGTGGCAATACGAACACATATAAAGTGACGACTCTTAATTTAGAGTGTTGGTAGGTCGTTTTTTTGTTTGTCGAATCAAAGGGGTATTTGTATTAATAAGGACGCATAAAGAACAAAGCCCTGTTCTTCAACTAACCGGTAGGTGACTTCAATAGTAAATTAAACGGAACTTTTAGCAGTACGCTACGTATATAACTAAAAGGGGAGGGGAATGTATTGCATTGGATGATGTGGATTTTTTGGGGTTCCATCGTAACATTGCTTGTAGGAAGCTATGTTGTAGATTTTTTGACTGGGCGGAAATATGATTTTAAAGAAAAGAAAAAGTCATTGAATCAGAACTCAGCGAGTGCCGATTCTCTACGAGAAATAGGGCGGCATGATCAACAAAATGGACCTTTTTAAATTAAGGAAACCTCTTTTGCACTTCAACTAACGATGCTTTACTGGAACAGTAGTAATACATTTCTAATTGGGTTACCTCAGCAGGTTAGTTGAACAAAGGCATTAATGAAAATGGAGTATTATAGAAATCAGACATGTTATTATATTTTCGGGGGATCGGTAATAGGCTCGATTTTAGGATTAGTTGCTTATGTGAAAGAGTGGTTATAATTTTGGGTGTTATTCACAAGATTGTCTAATGATGGTCTTATATTTGGGTAATCCGAGAACGCTGTTGCATCAACGTTGTCCATTTATCCCTTAGAAGGATAAATAAGTCTAAAGCAAAAGCGCCTCGTCCACAGATTGATTGTCGATAGGTCGCTTTTTTTATTATGGAATAGGAATATTAAATGATAATTATTGTAGGATAATAGATAAGTAGAAGAAAGGAGGAGAACATGAAGGAATTATCATTTTTTGATTGGAAAGTACGTTTACAAGATAATTTAATAGCGGTCACTGACACTTTAACGAAACAAATGGTTATTATGGAAGGTGCCCTAGAACTAAATGCGATGATTTGGATTGATGACTGCAACGAAATGCAAATTAAACCCACTTGGGATTGTGTTATTTCAATCAATGAAAAAGATATGATTTTAACCATTCGGCACTCAGATAATGTTTTTAGTAATAAAGACTAATAATTCTAAGGTGATATACCCTTAAACGGAGGGCGCTGAAAAAGTACGATTTCCTTCAATCCCGTTGATTTCCGTTCCGAACGGACGCTTTCCGCGGGCACGGCTTCAGCCAATCGAACAGCGAAGGGTTCGATTGGCCGTATTTCTGCGTTCTTGGCAGAAATTAAGGCATCATTCCTTCATGCTCCCAACGCTAACGCTTTTCCAGTGGGGTCTTCAGCTAAGGAAGAGTGAACTTTCTCTTCCTATCTTTGCCTTCTGTACCCACTGGAGTAGCCACTCTCCACTACTATCAACTAGTTCTTACTATAAGTAGCACAGTTATTAGTGTGATTGCGTAGAGGAATTGGTGAAAGGAAAACTACATTATCAAAAAGTATAAAAATCATTAAGAATAGCCGGTTCTTCTACGATAAATAGGGCATATGAAAAATATGATAGACTCGATTTATAAAAAAATGAAATGAGGTTCCTATTTATGGACACATTAACAATTAAAGAACTTCAAACACGCGATGAAATTATCGAAGCATTTCCCGTTATGAAGCAGTTACGAACTCATCTGGATGAAAGTACATATCTTGAATTAGTAATTGCTGCGCAAGAGAATGATAGATATAAAATGTTAGCTTTACTAGACGGTAATAAAATTGTTGCAGTTACTTGTTTTAATCCGATGATAACACTTTCTAGTGGCAGATTTGTTTGGATTTGTGACTTGGTTACAGATACTAATATACGTTCAAAAGGATACGGTGAAAAACTGCTTACATATGTTCATGAATGGGCAAAAGAAAATAATTATGAAAGTGTTTCCTTATCTTCAGCATTACAGCGTACAGATGCACACCGTTTCTATGAAGATAAAATGAAGTATGCCAAAGCTAGTTATGTGTTTAAAACAACTTTATAATTAATATGATAATCCACTAACGGAAGTGTTAGTGGAGCAAGGGAAGATCGTCTATTGATGGTCTTTGCGAATAAGTAAAAGTGACTTGTACACAGATTAAATCGTGAAGTGACCCCGAAAAGTTAGATAGGTTATTTCGTTAGGTAACTTGTAAGGTCTGCACTCGGTATTACACTGAGCGCAGGCCTTTTAGTTTTGCCTTGATTCGTTTGAGATTATGGTAATCAATTCCTAGAAACAAATGTGCTAGGTTGTGTTGCTCATCTTTAGTTCCGGGGGTCTTCAGTAAAATAAATTAGTGACAGGAAGAATGCCGTACACAATGTGAAATACAGTAAATCAGATAAGGAGCGAGCGTTTTTTGTTTTAAAATAAATTGGATATTAAAAATGAGTATAAATATTTGCATTAGACAAATATTAAGTTAGGTATGTTTACAAAAAATAAGACTTGAGGAGGAAAGAATTGAAGCGAACAGGGTTAATTGCTCTTATAGTCATTGTCTTGAGTATTTCAATTTTATATGTTAATTTCCAGGCTTCAGCTACTGATAAAGGAAGACAATATTACGAAGAGAGAAATCTTATTATTTGGGATGTTCAAACTGAAGAAAAAGTTATTGCTCTGACATTTGACGACGGGCCACACCCAATTTATACAGCGCAGATTTTAGATATATTGGCCAGATTTGATGCTAAAGCTACCTTTTTTGTTTTAGGAGAACATGCGGAAAAATATCCAACTATTGTGCTAAGAGAAAATGACGAAGGTCATGAAATTGCGAATCATACATTTACTCATTCGTACAAATACACAGCCAAAGAATTGGAACGAGAACTACTAAAGACTAATGACGTCATTTACGGAATTACCGGTACTTATCCGGTTCTTTTTCGTCCGGTAGGTGGAAGTTATGATGAGAGCGTGGTAAATATCGCGGTTGAAAATGATTACAAAGTGGTATTATGGTCTTGGCACCAGGATACTGAAGATTGGAAAAGACCTGGGGTCAAAAGAATTGTGAACAGAGTACTGACCGGTACAAAACCTGGTGATGTAATCTTATTTCATGACGCAGGTGGAAATCGAGCTCAAACCGTAAAAGCTCTTGAAGAAATTCTACCTGAACTTCAAAAACAGGGATACCAATTTGTAACCGTTTCAGAACTCATTAAGAGAAAAAATGCAGAAACCACCATGCCAAAAGTAAAAGCGAACCGTCCACATTGATTGTGTTGTGCACCCCAAAAGTTAGAATCAAAATCTAACTTTTGGGGTGTTTATTATGGATAAAAATAGTAAGGAATTTAAGTTGATGGTTGTGAGAGAGTATCTATTTGGAACTGTCCGTTTAGTTTTCTTGAGGATCCGATTGGTAAAAGTAGTTAGGGGTTAAAATGTCATTGTTATATGGTTTATGGTAAATGTCAGTTGTAGCAGGTGATATTGGAGGAATAAGCCATGCCCAATTTCCTGTGATAGGTCGACCATTTTTCATTTCATTTTCTTCGAAATTTTTGAATTGTTTAGCTGCTGTATGATGGTCAACAAGCGTTATATGAGCTTGTTGAAAAGAATGTAATACCGCGATATTTAATTCAATTAAAGCCTTGTCAATCCACAGTGAGCGGTTAGATTTAGTATCTAATTCCATTATTTCCGCAACTTTTGGTAATAAATTATAGCGGTCTTGGTCGGCTAAGTTTCTTGCTCCAATTTCAGTGCCCATATACCAACCATTAAACGGAGCCATAGGGTAATCAATTCCGCCTATCGCTAAACGCATGTTTGAAATAATTGGAACAGCATACCATTTTACTCCTAACTTGCTGAAACCATCAATTTGCGGGTGAGTTATCGGTACTTCTTTAATTATTTCATTGGGAACTTCAAATAATTTGGGTTTTTTTCCTATTTCCTGAATGACTAATGGGAGAATGTCGAAGGAGGTATTCTCCCCTCTCCATCCCATTCTTTCGCACATTTTTGTCAATTTGATAGATGTTGAATCACCAATTACTTTATCGCCCTCTTTGTATCCGGCATAACGTAGTAATTGATGGTTCCAAATTCTAATAGGATCTTTTCCATTTTTTCGAGGTGCAAAGATTGTAATTGTAGATCGGATTTTCCCATCATTTGTAGCAAAATCAATATGCTTAACTAATTTTTCGTATGCATCTTCTGCTGTAAGTACATCTCGTGCATCAAAAATATTTAACGTATTCCAAAGTAATCGCCCTATACAACGATTACTATTACGCCAAGCCATTTTTGCTCCATGTGTTAATTCAAAAGTCTTATGAGAATATGTTCCAGTAGTATTTATTTCATTTTTTATTTCTTCAATTCGTTTCAATTGTATTTCTTTAGACATTCCCAGTTCGTCGTAACAATTTTTTATAAATTGTGTTGCTTCCATTAGCAATTTAGTAGTTTTAGTAGATTGAACCATTAGTATCAACTCCATATACTAAGCTTATCATCGATACATGACTGAATCAATTTCATTATAGCTATTTATATAAGAAAATCATTAAACGTAGATGTATTTGGCAGAAGACGCATTATGATGAATCGACAGATGTATGCAAGGAATAAGGGGGGCACAGCGATCGAGTGAAAAGAACGATTCGAGACAAATGAACAGCCTGATTTAGAGAATGACTTTTTCGGTGGGTGGTTGGAAACAGGACGGCAATCAGAGCCCTTCAGATGAGATGAGAAGAGGGCTATTTATCAACGTCCGTATATTGTGAGTATGGACACCCTCTATCAATCGCGATACATGGGAATACCAAATCTGTTAATTTAACCAAAAAATAGAGGTGTTTAACGAAAAATGACGAATATAACAAATACAAGGGGGAAGGAGGTGTGAATATATGAAAATGAAAAAAACGATGCTAACTTTCTTCACGGGTACACTTCTACTCCTAAGCTTATCGTTTGCTGGTAATGCAGGCGCTGTAAGAGTTGATTTTGATGGAGGGTATGCCCCTCAGCCGAAATGTGACAGTAAAGGAAATTGTACTGCGCGTCCTTGATACGTCATCTTTATACAAGTAATCAAGCACCTGGTTAAAGGGGTGCTTTTTCTATGCCTTAAAATAATGGAGGCGTACGGTGGTGTGAGGTGACTAACTGGGAAGAGATTCAGTGAGAGTGGGTGCACCAAAAATAGCGCTTGCTACATTGGCGGGAAAATATAACGTTAAACTTGGTGCGTTAAAGAGCAGAAAAAATCGTGAAGCTCAAGTAAGAGGGCCATCCAAGAAAGATGAAACTAGGATGCAACCGAAAGAAGTCTTTGTAAAGTGAGATGATTTAACCGATAAGCCGGCTCTTTTTTTGTATTTATTACATCAAGAGCATTAATTGGGCGACGGCAGCAATCAAGACTGGGTACAGCATGAACAGCGCTCACGTAGGAGGCAGTAGGCTGATAAGAATTCCTAGCAGTCAAGCGGACTTCGTAGAGTTTGGGCGTATTGAGATGGAACATGCTTCCGGATCACTTCAAGTTTCAACTCGAATCGGAAAACTTAAACTTGCGAAAGTATTTGGCAACGAAAATTCAGAGCAATACGAAGACGAAGAATTCAATGAAGCATCAGACACAACAACGTTGGAGGTGTGGAGCGATGTCAAAAAACAACCGAAAGCGCCGACTAACTATTATATGAACATAAAAAGTAAGTGAAATAACATTTAATTAACATTTTTAAACGACGATTCTCCATGACGAGGTACTTTTTTATTTGTCGAAATAAAGAGGGATTCGTATGAATAAGCACGAATAAAGAGCAATGCTCTGTTTTTCTTCAACTAACGAGTAGGTTAGTGAAGTATCAAAACTTAAATTCGCTTTAGTAATGGAGGAATATTTTAATGAACCATTTAAAAGGTGAAATCGCTATTATTACAGGTGTAAGCCGTCTGACAGGGATTGGAGCGGCTATTTGTAAGGAGTTAGCTGAAGCGGGTTATCATATATTTTTTACCTATTGGACAGAATATGATTTGAAAATGCCTTGGAGCATTGATTTAGATGAGCCAATAAAATTAAAAGAAGAATTAATTAGACAAGGTGTTAAGGTAGCATGTATGGAGTTGGATTTAACTCAATATGATGCACCTGAACAACTTTTAAGTAGAGTTTCTGAACAACTTGGTTACCCTGATATCTTGATAAATAACGCAGCATACTCAACTAACAACAATTTTTCTAATTTAACTGCCGAAGAATTGGATAAACATTACATGGTAAATGTTCGTGCAACGACACTATTAAGTAGTAAATTTGCTCGAAATTTTGATAAAAAATCTGGTGGAATAATAGTCAATATTACTTCAGGTCAATTTCAAGGACCGATGTCTGGTGAGTTAGCATATGCAACAACAAAGGGAGCAGTCGATGCTTTAACAATCACATTGTCCGCTGAACTTGCCCCTTTAGGAATTACGGTCAATGCAATAAATCCAGGTCCAACTGATACAGGATGGATGACTGAAGAAATCAAAAATGAATTAACACCGATGTTTCCTTTTGGCAGAATAGGTGAACCGAAAGATGTAGCAAAAACGATTAAATTTCTAGTGAGTGATGAAGCAGATTGGATTACAGGCCAGATTATTCATTCAGAAGGTGGATTTAAAAGGTAAATTTAACTAAGAAGATTCTGTTTCTAGAAGCTAATTGTTGTATTTAATTTTAATGTACATAAGACACACTACAGAATTCCACGTATAACTTGGCTGTGATCGTTAGAGGGCGTCTAGTATGCATTCCATTTGAGCAACTGCCCTTTTGGGGGTGATATAAACTTTAGTTTATTCTCTATATTCGTTTTAAGTTAACTTTCTTTTGTTTTTTTAGTAGGCATTATTTCTTTTTTCACAAAACTTAGTATTTAGGAGTAAGACTAAAAGATGAAATGAAAAAACATATAGTATTATTGCGCTGTGGAATTGGAGATAGGGAGACTATCTTTGAAAAGGGGATGAAAGTTCTTGAAGCTTTTAAAAGATACAATGATGTATACAATTACTTTTTTCGCAATAGCATTAGGAATTAAACTTATCTTTGATTTCACAAGTGTTGCAAGTGTTTTTGAAAAAGGGATTTGGACTGGAGTAGGAATATCTTTGAGTGCTTTGGTTTTATTGTTCCTAGTTGTCTTAATAATGAAGCTTATCAGCAAATCCATTTTCAAATTTAAGACCTCAAAAAATAATTAAGGGGATATGTTGGAGGAGAGAAAATTGACTATTGACGTTTGTTTTATTTGGCCAATCTGAGAACCTTGTCATATGCAATGCTCTGCAATCATTGATGAGGAAATTTACAATACTAAAACACAAAGCGACCCATCCACAAATTGTGGTAGGTCATTTTTTTGTTGAATTAAAGAGGTACCTAGACCAATAGAAATAGGAAGTGAACTCTCTTTAATCGCACCGTGGAATTAATGATATTGTAATTATCTTCTTAAAAAAGGATAAAGTAGTTATTTAGAATTAAGAGCAGACTATTCTTGCTTAACTAACGAGGCGGTAATGTGCAACTTTTTCTATTTTTAGAAGTCTTAACAGTAAAGATGAAAAAAAGGAGGACTGAATGGGGTATTCAGAGATTGTAGTACTTTTTTAGTTTATAGTGGATTCATCGCATTTTTTTTAGTTCCTTTTCAAAGTGATTGGTGCTTAATAAACCATCAACAAAGTCAAATCAATTTCATAACAGCTTTTAAAGATAGTTTGATTAAAATGTTTTTTCATAAGAAAGCAATACTTGCTTTTATTTTACTAAGTTGTACGTTATTCAGTATTTGGACAGGATACGAAGGAGCAGAATATCATATTAATGCTCACAGCGGTTATCCTCCAATAAGTACAGATTTAAAAGCTATCTACTCTATGGGTGGCGTGCTTCTATATACTGTTGTTCTTTTTTTACTTATAGCATTTATGAGAGCCCAGAAAATAGTGAAGAACGCAAGTTAATGACATAAGAAATTAAAGCTATTGTTTAATGAATGCTTTAGTAGTTGACCAATAGGCGATCGACTATTAAGTAATAGGGGCCATTGGATGAAGTTATTCGGGGTAATCAGTGAGCTATGAATCAACATGCTGTAAGTCTGTCGGGTATTTCCCTCTGTGAGATAAGTCGTCACTTGATGATGCACTTGTACTTAAATTTATGGTTGATCAGCGTCAGTAATAAAATCATAGCAAAAGCGGCTATCCACAAATTGTGGTAGGCCGCTTTTTAACCTTAGCAAGATACAGTTATCTTTATCGGTGCCATAAAAAACTTTTTTATACCAGACGGTTTGTCCAATCAATACGAGGACTAGTCCATATACTATGTTTATAGCCGGCCAGCTTAGAAAACAGGAAGGAGTGTGGGATATATGTGTTCAGAAAATCAAAGTCAAAATAAGCAAGTGAAGTTTATTTGTGAATGTCGGGAAGTTAGATATGATGATCATCAACATAATCATCATGACTGTAATCGCGAAAAAGAGTCAAAATGTCACTGTAAAAAATGTTGTTACAGACAATCTAATAGTTGTCGATAAATATAATTAAATGTAAGAGATTAAAGTAATGGGAGTATCGACGTCGGCAAATCTTTTACTATTTAAATGCGATTTGCCTACAGAATTGTAGGCAGGTCGCATTTTTTGTTTCATCAACGAATAGTCATCTCTGGTGGACATACATAGTTCACTTATCTTTACCAAAGTTAACAGGAGACAGACCAAATGTTTACGAAACTAGTTTTAAACCTATTGCTGCACCTAAAATTATTGTAATAAAAATAATTCTTCTACAGTCTCTTGATTCACCATAAAAAAGCATTCCCAATATAGCACCACCAGCTGCACCGATGCCAGTCCAAACTGCATAGGCTGTTCCCATTGGTAAGGTTGTCATTGCATACGCGAGTAACAGAAAGCTTGATCCAAATGCAAAAATTAATAAAACTAAGGATTTCCAATTAGAATCCTTATGCAATTTATTTATCATCGCAACACCAAACATTTCAAAAATTCCTGCCAAGATTAAAGAAATCCACACCATTAAGATTCATTCCCTTCTTGAATTTTATCATTGGTAACTAATTTCAAACCAATTACGCCCGTTAATAAAAGCACTAGTAAAATCATTTTGCTTAGTTTGAATGATTCTCCAAAGAAGATGATTTCGGAAAAGACAGTTCCCGCCGTACCAATTCCAACAAAGACCGCGTATACAGTCCCAACAGGAAGTTTTCGACCTGCCATTATCAATAAATAGAAGCTGATTATAATAGAAATAACAGTTCCTGCCCAAGTCCAACTATCGTTTGCATGTTTTAAACCAATAACCCAAAAAATTTCAAAAAAAGCGGCAATAAATACTTTAATCCAATCTCTGTTCATTTGAATAACCTCCTATTTTTTCTTTATCTAAAAACAAAAAAAGCCTAAGAGTAAACTGTTAAACAGTTTCTCCCAGGCTTTTATCCTTCCGTGACACAGCAAAGCTGTGAGCTTTCTCTCGGTCACGGACCAACACGTTCGTTGCGGAACCCTAGAAAACTTTATACTTATACAATTACCTTGAATTATACATCCCTCTGAAAATAATTCAAGTGTTAAGGGGTTGCAAAATAAATGGGTGGCATAATTAGAAAGGATATCTTCAAAATAAAGAGGAATTCGAATTAATGAAACCGAATATGTAGAGTAAGAAACAAGGTTCTAATCAATAGCACTGTAGAGATGGCGATGATACACTAGTTTATCAAAAAAGGACTAACAGCAAATTATAAAAGGAGGGATTTTGATGATTATTAAGTTAAAAAGCAAAAGAATCTTACTTAGAGAAATGGAAGAAAAAGATTGGATAGATGTACATACATATGCTTCTCAACCTACAGTTTGCCAATATCAACCGTGGGGGCCAAATACCGATAAAGAGTCACAGGATTTTGTAAAACAAGTTATTTTAGACGCAAGACAGAATCCGAGAAGTCGATTTGTCTTTTCAATAATTCGACAAGAAAGATTGATTGGGGCAGGTGAAATAAGTATTCGAGACTTTACCCATAGAGAAGGAGAAATAGGCTATATCATTAATCCTGCATACTGGGGAATGGGATACGCAACTGAAGCAACGAAACTTTTAATTGAATTTGGATTTGAAGTATTACATTTACATCGTATTTTCGCAACTTGTGACCCAAGAAATGTAGCGTCGTCAAACGTATTAGAGAAAAATGGAATGACTAAGGAAGGTAGAATAAGAGAAGACTTATTACTAAAGGATGGTTGGCGAGATTCTTTTTTATACAGCATTTTAGAACATGAATGGATTACGCCTAAGTAAGAATCTAGTTTTATAACCAAGTCAATCGATGGACAACAAGAGCCATATTGGATGTAGATTTACCATTCATTCATTATTAGGAAAAAGGAGAAAAGAAACATATTGAAAAACTTTTAATTTACGCACTTATTTTCAATTGTCATAAAATTCAGTAGCTACAAATAAATTGTGTATTTTAAAATATAAAAGGACTTTTATTATGCGGTCTAATTTATTAATACATTAAGTTTTTAAATAATTAAGTCCGATTTGCTAATTATTACTAGAAGTAACCCGCCTACACTACCTATTAATGAGCCTATTGTTTTGCCACCAAGTAAGCGGCCAATAATAAATCAAATTATTACATATATGAGAATCCTCATATAACCACCCTATCCTTATCGAACCCCTAAAATATTAATGAAAGGAGAAAAACATCTAATACACATACTGCTTGAAGATACACCCATCAATTTCGAACAAAGGAAAATACGAATGTCATGCCTAAATTGATTGAAACAATAAAAATGAGGAAATAATAAAGATACATTATTATTGTTGCAAGAAATGAGGGCTTGAAATGAGTGGGAAATTGACAAGAGAGGAAGAAAAGATAAAAGAAAGTATCCATATAACTTATTATTTCACAATAGTATTTACGGCAATTGGAACCATTTTAGTCTTCTGTTTGCTGTATCCTAAAATTGAAAAACTAAATCTTTTTATCATTTTACTTTCAACATCTGCAGGAGGTATACCTATTGGATTCATTGGTGTATTTATTGATTATAAAGTTTCAGAATATAAGGTGGAAAAGAGGAGTTTTGAACAATGAAATAGGGTTTCTCCCGTAGACTTTAATAACTCAGTCATTCACCTGAGTGGCAAGGGATATATATTGGCATCGACTTTGATATCTTGTCATTTTTTAGAAGCTTGTATAATCGATCATTCGCGAAATTCTCAGGAATCACCACTTTTCTAGTCAAAGTGTATTTCATGCCCTCCATACTGTCTTCCTCCGGCAAATAAAGATTAAGTGGGATATTAAGAGGAATTTCACCTTTTTTGGCGTATGATGTCAAGGAAGGGGTGCATATAAATGTGGGTGTTAACTTTTCAGGCTCTAGCTTTAATCTTTCAATTTTCCCTACTTGGGGCAATTGCCTATATTATAATTAAAAAAGGAAAGCTTCGGATTGTAACGCAAATAAAATACATATATAAGAGAATTGGAAATAAACTAAACATATCATACGAAACATTTAACGGATTTGAATATTATTATTTTCGTTTTAAAAAACATGAATTATTATCGATAAGTTATAAAGTCACTGTGGAAGAAGGCTCATTTACATTAGAGTGGCGCGATCGTAAAAAATTACTATTTAAAAAGAAGTTTACCGAAAATGAGATAGGGACGTTTACTTTTACCACTAATCTTCGCATACATTCGTTAAAAGTGATTGGGGAACAGACTAAAGGTGGATGTGGTTTTAAAGTCAGTAAGGTACAGGAGTAAAAGGCTACTGTGACCATATTACTAACAACAGAATAGGTAAGAAAATTGATGTGAAAAACACTTACAAGCCTTGATACATATCGCTAAAAAAGAGAATGATAGTTTTGGAAAGGGTAATCTAATCAAAAACATACAACTCGTGATTATGATATGATAATATACTTAAGAAATCCTGTTCTCAATTTGACATCAGTATAGCTTGAAATGATTTTGAAGTGTTATGCTTGATACAAGATCCATTTACTATTCGAGACCCCACCAACCGCATAATAAATACTCCTTTAAGTTTGTTTTTAATAAAAAAATCCTAGACACAGCGAAAACCAATTTGAGTTGGATTGTTTTACAGAAAGAAAGGAACGAGTAAATGCCCAGAAAAATAAGTAAACGAAATTCATTTTTTATTATTTTTTCCATTTTTGCAATATCCATTAATATGAGGCCGGCAATCACATCAATTGGACCCATGCTTGAAACGATTCGTGAGCAGTTAACGTTATCGAATGCACAGGTAAGTTTATTGACAGCCGTTCCAGTCATTTGTATGGGGATTTTTGCCACAATGGCGCCGGTGTTGAACCGGAAATTCGGATTGAAGCATACTATCTATGCGATGCTTATACTAATTGGAATAATGACCGTTTTACGAGGTTTCATTTCCAATTTTTTAGTTTTAATCGGAACAGCATTCCTTATCGGTATCGCTATTGCGGTTATCGGACCGCTTCTTTCCGCGATGATCAAGCAGTATTTCCCTGATCGTGCCGCTTCCGTCATTGGCATTTATTCATTCGGAATGGGGGTCGGTTCTGCAGCTAGTGCAGGATTAACCGCCGTATTTTTCGAAACGACTGGGTCATACTTGTTTGCACTAAGTATTTGGTCTGTTCTAGCACTCCTCGGTCTAGTTTCTTGGTTTTTAGCGATGAAAGGCCATCTGGAGATACGTCAACTCGATTCCGTGACGGTGAAAGGTAAACGGAAAAAGATAAAATCCCCGTGGAAAACACGGAAAGCTTGGCTATTCTTACTATTTTTTGGCTTGCAGTCTTCTGCTTTCTTTTCAATTATTACATGGCTTGCACCGATCGCAATTTCTGCTGGTATGACCTTGTTGCAAGCGGGAACGTTACTCAGCATCATGACGACCGTCCAAATCTTTTTAAATATTCTCCTACCGTTGCTGATGGAACGCTTTCCAGCAAGGAAGTTTTGGCTTTTACTTATGCTTATTTCCGGGATGCTTGCAGTCGTCCTGTTCTGGACGGGGATTCATCCACTTATGTGGGCAGGTGCGTTCATCATGGGCATTCCACTTGGCGGCTTATTCCCGGTAGCACTCCTATTACCGCTTGATGAGACGAAAAATGCTGAAGAAGCAAGTTCATGGACAGCGATGATGCAGACGGGTGGTTTCATCATTGGAGGATTCTTACCGCTACTAATTGCAGTTGTATATGATGGTACCGCGAACCATAATTATACATTCGCCATCATACTGTCATTGTATGTGATGATGGTTATCCTGACGTTTATGATCGGAAATAAAAAAATGTACGAAGAATACTAAAAAACATTCTATAAAACACACACAGAGACTTTTTCTCTGTGTGTGTTTTCGATTTAGCTATCAATCACTTGTTCTGCCGGATAGTGACTTCAAAAAAAGGTTTCCATTCTTTTTAAAAATGCTTGTGCAGATTGAGTTAAATATTTGTCATTCCGATAAAACATTTCTAAGTTCCTAGTCGGTGAATGCTTGATTGGAATTGCACGTATACCGAGTGACTGGAAATTTTCAATCAGTTGACTAGGTTGAATAGTAGCTCCAATTCCAGATTTAACAAGCTGAAACAAGGACGTGGCTGATCCTGTTTCCATCAAAGTATCAATAGAAATTTCTTGATTATCGCACCAATTCTCGATCAGATCACGTCCAGAGAATCCTTTAGGATACATAACTAAAGGCATATTTACTAAATCAGAGGGGAGGATAATATCTTTGTCTGCTAATTCATGTTCGTCAGTAATAAAAAGACTATATGTTTCAGTGTAAAAAGGGATGCGATTTAAACGGTTGTCTGGTTGAATTGCTAGCCCAACGCCAATATCAACTTCGTTTTCTAGTACTTTATTTAAAATATCAATCGATGGGATCACTTGCACTTTAGTGTTTGGAAATTCCTTATGAAAATCGATTAGTAATGCTGTTAATCGATAATCAAGATCGGACGGTAGTACCGCTACACGTAAGTGACCGGTATGCAGATTTGTGAGATCTTCTATAGCACTTTTTGCGTTTTCTAGTTGCTGAACAATTTGTAAAGCGTATTGCTCAAGAAGATTACCTGCTTCGGTCTTAACTGTCTTTTTACCAAGACGGTCGAACAGAGGCACTCCTAGCTCATCTTCCAATACCCGTATTTGTTGACTCAGTGTTGGTTGCGAAATCCCAAGTTTGTATGCAGCTTCAGTAAAATGCAGTTCATTGCACAGCATAAGAAAATAGTGTAATTGCCTGATTTCCATTTAACAATCTCCCTTTGTGATAGTTTGAAGCTATGGTTTAAATAGAATAAATAGTATTGAACTATTATAAGCGCAACTATAGAATGAATGCAATGGTGAAGGAAGGAGGTGTTTCACATGCGTTTTGTTTATCTCACGGTTATTATATTTTTTGTTTCACTGAATCTAAGGCCATCCATTACTTCTGTTGGTCCTTTACTTGATATCATCCAAACGGATTTAGGGATTAGTGGGGTAACGGCTAGTTTAATAACTGCACTGCCGGTTTTTTGTATGGGACTATTTGCCATCTTGGCCATTAAGCTAAATAATTGTTTGGGAATGGAGAAGTCCTTGCTTATAGCAATGTCTTTGATTTTCGTTGCTACTTTCTTTCGCATGTTTGTTCATAATAGCTTTTTGTTGTTTGCGACAGCTTTATTCTCCGGAATTGGAATTGGTATAGCAGGACCACTGATTACAGGGTTTATAAAAAAGTACTTTCCCAATAATCATGGTCTAATGGGGGTTTACTCTGTATCAATGGTGATTGGAGCGGCTGTTGCATCCAGTTTTTCTGTGCCGATATACGAAAGAATGAATGAATCTTGGCAACACTCCTTAAGTCTCTGGAGTATATTAGCGGTTCCTGCATCTTTACTACTTCTTCCACTCCTAAATAAAGCTGAAAAGAGTAAAGATAACCAGCCTATTTCAGCTTTGTTTGTAAAAAATAAAAGGGTGACATTATTCATGTCGTTTTTTGGGTGCATGGCGGCCATCTTTTATTCGCTAACAGCTTGGTTAGCCCCCATCGTACAATCAATGGGATTCAGCCACTCGCAATCGGGTTTGATTTTGACCCTATTTACAGTAATTCAAATTCCCGTAAGCTTTTTAATACCTATTCTCGTTACCAAAACAGGGAATAGAAAAATTTGGTTACTAGTTTGTATTCTATTAGAAGTAATCGGAATTGTAATTTTGCTGTTTCATTTCTCACCATGGGCAGCGACAATTTTCCTTGGTATCGGGGCAGGTGGTTTGTTTCCTTTGGCATTACTTCTGCCTATTCAAGAAGCTAAAAGTATTGAACAAACAATCTCCTGGTCAGCGATGATGCAATTTGGTGGATATCTACTCGGGGCTCTGGGGCCAACATTTATCGGACTGACAGTAGATATTTTTGACAATTTTGCACCAGCAATGGTAGGACTATTGATAATTATATGTGCAATGCTTGTCACTGTCTTGAAAATAGGGAACAAAACAGCAAACGGTGAACATGTTAATGAGGGAATCCACTAAAGTATTTTGAAAGAGGGAAATTAAATATGGGAAATCTATTTATTGATTTAATGAAAAAACGTCGTTCTATTTATTCGCTGAATAAAAACATTGAACAAACTGAGGAAGGTATTCAAAAGCTTATTATAGAGGCTATTAAACTAAGTCCTTCAGCTTTTAACTCACAATCATCGCGAGCTGTTATTCTTTTCAATGATTCCCATAATAAATTATGGGGAATTGTAGCAGATACATTAAGTGGGATTGTTGCTAAGCAAAAATTCTCGAAAACTGAAGAGAAAATTGCTACATTTCGTGCGGGTTTTGGTACAATTTTATTCTTTGAGGATACAGCGGTAATAAAGAATTTACAAAAAGATTTCCCTCTATATGCAGAGCAATTTCCGAGTTGGTCTGATCAATCAACAGCGATTGCCCAACATTCCGTCTGGACAGCATTAGCTCTTGAGGACATAGGTGCTTCACTCCAACACTATAATCCTCTCATTGACAAAGCTGTTAAAAACGAATGGCAAATACCTTCTACTTGGAATTTAAGAGCGCAAATGCCGTTTGGTGGTATAGCCGCTGAACCTGAAGAAAAAGAATTTATATCTGATGAAAATCGATTTATAGTATTTAATTAAGTGCCAGTTGGAGTAGGATAGCTTGGATTGTCAGCACTATGATAAAGAAAAGCTTGATAATTTATTTTGTTTGTTGTAGGATATTAACTAATTCGATTTTGGTGAATTCTAACTATATTTTATAATAGCGATGATAGAGACATGAATTGTTTTTATGGTTTACAGAGAGGGAAGTATAGCTGAAATCTTCCCAACGCAGAAAAGCAATTTACCACTTTTGAGCTGCATTAGAGAAAATAAGTATCTAATGGCCGTTAATGCTACGTTACAGCACCATGAGCTAACTCCATTGTTGGATGGTGTTAGAAATTTGGGTGGAATCACGAGAAAACACACTCGTCCCTTTACTAGGGATGGGTGTGTTTATTTGTATAGATATTAACTGAATAACGATAACAGCTATGACAAAGACATGAATTATTTTGATGGTTTCCAGAGAGGGAAGTAAAGCTGAGAACTTCCTAACGCAGAAAATAATTTACCACTTTTGAGCTGTATTAGTGAAATGAAGTAACTAATACCGTTAATGCTACGTTACAGCGCCATGAGTTAACACCATTGTTGGATGGTGTTAGAAATTTGGGTGGAATCACGGGTAATCATACTCGTCCCTTTATTTGGGACGGGTATTTTTTTATAAAAAAAATTGGATGGGGTGTTTTAGATGAATGACAAACAGATTGAGATTCAATTTCCGGATGGTAGCAAAAAGGAGTTTACAGTAGGGGTTACATTGGCGGATATTGCAGAATCGATAAGTTCAAGCCTGAGAAAAACGGTTGTAGCGGGCAAAGTCAATGACCAACTGTGTGATTTATCACAATGCATTATGGAGGATGCTTCGGTTACACTTTTCACGAAGGAATCGAAAGAAGGACTCCAAGTGCTAAGGCACACAGTTGCACATGTGTTGGGGCAAGCCGTAAAAAGACTGTATGACAATTCGAAGTTAGGGATTGGACCCGTTATTGAAAACGGTTTTTTCTACGATTTTCAAACGGCTACAAATATTACTTCAAATGATTTAGCAATGATCGAAAAAGAAATGGAAGCGATTATAGGAGAAGATTTGGAGATCGAGCGCTTGGAAGTCACATACGAAGAGGCTAAAAAAATATTTGAGCAGCGTGACGAATTGTTTAAATTAGAGATTTTAAAAGAGATACCAACTGACGAGAAAATATCACTTTATAAACAAGGAGAATTTATTGACCTTTGTCGTGGACCACATCTACCCTCTACTGGATGGGTAAAAGCATTCAAATTAACACATTTATCGGGTGCCTATTGGCAAGGGGATAGTGATAATCAAGTTATGCAACGTGTTTATGGAATTGCCTTTTTGAAAAAGAAAGACTTAGACCAGCATATGTATTTCTTAAAGGAAGCAGAAAAAAGGGATCATCGAAAACTAGGCAAGCAACTTAAATTATTCATGTTCTCTGAGGAAGCACCTGGCATGCCATTCTATTTACCGAATGGGCAGATAATACGAACGGAGCTAGAGAATTTTTCACGTGCACTTCAAACGAAGGCAGGGTATGCCGAAGTCAGCACACCTTTCATGATGAATCAACGTCTATGGGAGCAATCGGGGCACTGGGATCATTACCATGAAAATATGTATTTTTCAGAGGTAGAGAACGCGAAATTCGCAATGAAGCCGATGAATTGTCCGGGTCATATGTTGATTTTTAAAAATAATCTTCATTCGTACCGTGATTTACCGATACGGATGGCTGAATTCGGCCAAGTCCATCGACATGAATTTAGTGGTGCCCTTAATGGACTATTAAGGGTTCGAACATTCTGCCAAGATGATGCGCATATTTTTGTGAGGCATAATCAAATTCAAAGCGAAATAAAGCAAGTTATTCGTCTGATTGATGAAGTTTATCAAGCTTTTGGTTTTGAATATTCGGTTGAACTTTCAACAAGGCCAGAACAATCACTAGGGAGTGACGAGATTTGGAATGATTCAGAAGAGGCTCTAAAAAATGTTTTGGATGAACTAGCGGTTCCTTATCAATTAAATGAGGGGGATGGCGCATTTTACGGACCCAAAATTGACTTCCATATTAAAGATGCACTTGGACGTAGCCACCAATGCGGCACAATTCAACTCGATTTCCAAATGCCTGAAAAGTTTGATCTCACGTATATTGATGAAAACAATGAAAAAGTCCGTCCAGTGGTCATTCACCGCGCAATATTTGGCTCAATCGATCGTTTCTTTGGTATCCTGATTGAACATTTTGCAGGGGCTTTTCCAACATGGCTTGCTCCAGTGCAAGTACAAATTGTTCCTGTTTCACATGTCCATTTAGATTACGCGTTAAACGTACAGTCCGTTTTAAGAAATGAAGGAATACGGGTTGAGATTGATAGGCGGGATGAAAAGTTGGGTTACAAGGTAAGGGAAGCCCAACTACAGAAGGTCCCTTACGCACTTATTTTAGGTGACAAAGAGGCGGGTGAAGGAACTGTGAATGTTCGGGAATTTGGCAGTCAAAAAACAGATAGCTTATCTATCGAAGATTTTGCGGCGTACATTTACCAGCAAATAGAAAAGCGTATCCTTTAAAGTTTTTAAATAATTAAATATTGAGGGTAGTTTGAATTAACTATATAATTGGTGAGTGTTAGCTATCCAATCAGAATAAGGGGGATTTAGCTGTCTGTATTAGACGTTATTCGTTCAAGACGTGAAATCACTGGTTTTCAGGAGAAAGAAATTCCGAAAGACTTACTAGATCAAATCGTAGATTCAGCTTATTATGCGCCTTCAGGGAATAACTTACCTTCCAGAGAATTTATAATCATTGAAAAACGTGAAAAAATTGACCATTTAGAAAAAACGACACCCTTCATGAAATGGATGTCTACGGCGCAAGCGGCGGTTGTTGTGACCGGGCGACCGGATATCAGTAAGTATTGGCTGCAAGATGCATCCATTGCGACAGCATTTATATGGTTAGCTGCGACAGATTTACAGCTCTGCGTTGGGTTTGGTGCTGTCTACCATACAGAGGATGAAGAAGAGTCAAGGAAGCGTGAAACGTATGTAAGAGAAGCTTTAAACATCCCGCCGGACAGACGAATTGTCGCAATCCTGGGTCTAGGGTTTCCAGCAGAAAAACCAAAAGCAAAAAAAATGCTAAATCGAAATAACATTGTGCATTACGAATTATTTCATACAGATAATGAATAATAAAACCTGCCCACCCCGAGCTAGTGATCTTAGTTCTGGGTAGGCATGTTTTTTAGTGGACATTAGTTGACGTAACACTTTCTTATCTATCTAATAGTATTGCCGTTATTCTACGTGAAATGAAAAAGCTCGACTTGAGGGGAATGAAGTTCATGGATGTCGTATTTAGTACTAAAAAAGCTGTTTTTAATTATCGTGTAGCTGGAATTTGGATTGAAAATGGGCATGTTTTATTGCATCGGGCTGTTAATGAGTCGAATTGGTCGCTTCCTGGAGGGAGAGTTGAAATTGCGGAGGATTCAAAAAGCAGTCTTAAAAGGGAGTTTCGTGAAGAATTGGGAAATGACGTTCGTGTAGATCGAATGGTTTTGGTCATTGAGAATTTCTTTGAACATGGGAGAAAAGATTTTCATGAAATCGGCTTTTATTATTTGATAACAGCTGAGGAAAATCCCTCTTCCTTTCGCAAAGACACTTTCCATGGTATTGAAGGAGAGCGATTAATCTTTAAATGGACATCAATAAAAAACTTGAATGAAGTGGAGTTGTATCCTGAATGTTTGCGCACCGCTTTAAAAGATCTACCGCAGCATATACAACATTTTGTGGTGAAATAATAGTCGCTTCAAAATCTTTAGCTATCTATACAAAAAGACCTGAATAACAAGCAATTTAATAAGTGCCGTTTATTCAGGTTTTCTTATGTCTTCAATCCAATCGCGCGCACTTTATTCATTACTGTTGTAGAGGGGGCTTGTATTAAGTATTTATCTAATTTTTCTTATTTTCGTTGTTTAGATTTAGCACGATATCCTACTCTAACGCCAACGAATAGTAAAATGATAAATAACATCATCGAAATTGCTAATACGATAACTAAATTCAATGTCGGTCAGTCCAATACATCATATTACGACCAGTGACCCGTGATAAATTCATCCCGACCGGAAAGTGCGCGGTCTTCATTGTAATGCTCTTGCTCTTTTACATAATAATCTTGGTGATACTCTTCAGCACGGTAAAATGTTTGAGCAGGACGAATAGGCGTAACGATTGGTTTAGAGAATGTACCACTTGCATCAAGTTTTTCTTTAGACCTTTCCGCAATTTGGCGCTGTGCATCTGTATAATAGAAGATCGCTGTTGAGTACGAATGGCCTCGGTCTTGAAATTGTCCGTCTGCATCCGTCGGGTCAATCTGTTGCCAAAACACATCTAACAATTTTTCATAAGAAAAAATGGCTGGATTATATGTGATCTCGACGACTTCCAAATGACCGGAGTCGCCTTTTTTGACAACTTCATATGTAGGGTTTTCAACATGTCCACCCATATAACCTGATATAACGTCTTGGATACCGTCCCATTCTTTGAAAGGTTTTACCATACACCAAAAACAACCGCCAGCAAAAGTTGCTTTTTCAACTGTTTTTTCAGTCAACTTCATCAACGTCCTTCCAAATTTACATAAGTGAATTGTATCATAAGTAGTTTCAGAGAAAATAGTTGTTTGCCTACAATCTAATTGAATTGCGAAAAAGGGCGCCGGTTAAGCGCCCTTTCTAATAGAGAGGTATCCATGAGCGTTTGTAATTTGATTAGCTTTTCTCTATTAATAGATGTAGCTTGCGCCAATGATTATCAATAGGATAAAAAGCACAACTAGCAAAGCGAAAGAATTACCTTCTCCTCCTCCGTATTCACGTCCCATATTTTCCACCACCTTTCTGAACGAACATCTATGTAACATATGCAACACCATATAGAGGGAAGTGGGGGAAATGCCGCAAATTCTTGCTTATAGATAAATTTTCAGTGGATATAACTATATGAACGGAAGAAAAGCTATCCCGAAACAGTTAATGTTATCCATAGCGGGTCGTCATGGTATAATCGAGATAGTCGCACGCAACCAAGAGACTTCCTGTTCGTCCTAATGGGGATATCATTTTTTGGAGGAATCAATAATGGAAGATAATTATGAAGGGCCTTTACCGAAAAGACGTAGAAAGAAAAAACTTCGTATCGGCAGGGTCATCTTTTTAATAGCTACACTTTGTTTTATCGGAGCCGGACTTTATTCGTATTTTGAATACAAGGCCGGGAAATCACTGGCAGCAGACAACGGAATTGAGCCGGGTCCATTTAAAGGGGATGCAGCAGATCCGAAATATACGTCAGTTGAAAATTACTTACTTCTCGGTGTGGATGATGATGG
This sequence comes from Sporosarcina psychrophila, assembly GCA_020742515.1. GTDB lineage: Bacteria > Bacillota > Bacilli > Bacillales_A > Planococcaceae > Sporosarcina > Sporosarcina psychrophila_B. The sequence goes on along the minus strand of DYWT01000318.1, from coordinate 24,322 downwards.
CAGCGGGCGGTCACGTACGGATACGATGATGGTGCTATCGTGGGATAAGAGTGCAGGCCAGATGCGGGTCATCTCATTTATGCGTGATATTTATGCAGATATTCCGGGATACAAGTCGTATAAGTTAAACACGGCCTATTATCTGGGTAAATTGCAGGCTACGAAAGATACGATAACAGGCATGTTTGGTGTACCTATACATCATTATGCAATCGTCGATTTCGCTAACTTTGAATCGATTGTCGATATTGCATTTCCAGGCGGTGTTGAAATTGATGTCCAAAAAGAGATGTCCGAAAAAATAGGCGTTACACTTACGCCTGGGAAAAAACAATTGAACGGCAAAGAGTTGCTGGGCTATGCTCGTTTCCGTGCAGATGCAGAAGGCGATTTCGGACGAGTCGCCCGTCAACAGGAAGTGATTGCTGCACTTAAAAAAGAAGCGATGCGACCGGGAATGATTGCTAATGTACCAAAACTTGCAGGTGCGCTGTCAGGCTTCGTAGACACAGATCTGACGGCAAAAGATGAAATTTCACGTGCGATTTCTCTTCTGTTGAAAAAAGGGGTAGATATTGAAACAATGACTGTGCCCGTGGAAGGTTCGTATTCATTTAAGTCGTATTCACACGCTGGCTCAGTCATCGAAGTAGATATTGCAAAAAATAAAGAAGCGATTTCAAAATTTCTAAGTATGCAGTTAGATTAATGAAACAATCTTGACGTTAGAAGGGGATGCCGATGGAATTGGAAGAAAAGAAGCTGTCGACAACGGCTATAGGAGTAGAAAAGAAAAATGGAACAACATCAAATGTGATTCGGTTTCTCGGGGGACGAAGTACGTTATTCGTCCTTGTTTCAATCTTATTGATTGGTTTAATCATTCTCATTTTCAATCGAATATCTTTTATCTTTTATCCAATTACCGTCTTCTTTTCAACCGTTGTATTGCCGGTCATACTCGCCACGATTGCTTATTATTTACTAAGACCAATCTTACGTTTATTAGAAAAGATCAAAATACCACGTATTTGGGGAATATTAATCATATTTATTGGGGCTATCGGTCTTATTACTTTGCTAGTCTTTCTCGTATTACCTTTTTTGAAAATACAGTTTCAAAATCTTGTTGAAGAGTTTCCTTCATATTTCGGACAATTATTGATTAATAGTGATGCATTTCTGCGTACATCCATTTTCGCGTCCTATTATGAAGGATTGGATATCAATGTGAATACGCTTTTAGATTCTGTGCAAGGTAATATCGGAAAAATCTTTACGGATACGGTTGGTGGCATTGCGACTGGGATCACTTCATTTATCTCAGCACTGACAGGGTTTATCTTAGCCATTGTAACAGTTCCGTTCATCCTTTTTTATTTGCTGAAAGACGGGGAGCGGCTTCCACAGCTCATTATTAAGATGATGCCGCCCCGCATGCGCGATGATGCTGAAGTCATTTTTCACGATGCAGATCGTCAAATTAGTTCGTACATTCAGGGACAGATACTTGTTGCAATTTGTATCGGTATTATGGTATCTATCGGGTTTCTGATCATCGGCATGAAGTATGCATTATTACTTGGCGTTTTGGCAATGTTTACAAGTGTAGTCCCTTATTTGGGTCCACTTATCGCGATTACACCTGCAGTTATCATTGCTATTGTGACATCTCCATTAATGCTCATTAAGTTAGCTGCGGTATGGACAATCGTTCAGTTAGTTGACGGTAAGTTTATATCACCTCAAATTATGGGTAAATCATTACGTATTCATCCAATAACGATTATTTTCGTCCTCTTGACGGCAGGATCGTTATTCGGAGTTCCAGGTGTCGTTCTTGGCATTCCGGGGTATGCATTATTGAAAGTTTTTGTAAACCATTTATTCAAATTGTTTAAATTAAGGTATAATAAACATGAAGCGAATGACAATCTACATTACGAAAATGTGGACAATTAAGAATCGGGGGAATAGACAATGGTTAGGCAATTTACGTCAACGATTGAATACGGGTCAATGACCGTCAATACAAACGTCGATGGACCGAATATTGCATTTGGAGAAACGCTTTCCGGCACGGTTTATATTGATGGAGATGAAAGTGACGAGCTCGTCGATTATATTGAAATCGAATTGTTAAAACGGTCGGAAACTGATGAAGTGATCATTGCAAAACAATCAATTGAAATAATGAGCGATATCAAATCAAAAGAAACTTGGATGATCTCATTTGAAATGGTGCCTGACGAGCGATGGGAGAACGAAACTGAAGTGCAAACCCTTATTTTAAAGACGACGGTTCATCTCAAAAGTGGTATTGACATTCAAGATGAAGACGAAATTACATATGCTTAATGTCAAACGCGCCCTTTTTATATTGGGCGCGTTTCTTTTAACTTAAGCACTTATTTGTATATTGTTATATAATTATGAAAATGGATGGCGGGGGGAGTTATAATGGATAAAATCATTCCTATTTTTCACTCATTATCGAAAAGCATGCGGACGATTCATAAATCAAGCTGTGCTACGGTTTCTGTAGTACAAAGCTCTATTCTTTATGAGATTTCATTAGTAACAAAACCATCCATGCAAGCTGTGGCTGAAGCTATCGGAATGGACATCACGACATTTTCTAGACAAATTAATACGTTAGAAAAGAAAGAGCTTGTCGTCAGAACCCCCTATGAAGGGGATCGAAGAATCTATCTCTTATCGCTAACCGATAAGGGGAGTAAGATGATGAATTCCATCAATGAAATCATTGCTGCAAAAATGGAGATTGCATTGACTTCTATGAATGATTTTGAACGAGAAACCGTGCTTCGTTCTATGTATGTATTAGGGGAAAAGCTAGGAGGAGCCTAAGAGTTTAGCTATATGTAAAATTTGCAATTTACAAATAATTATTCTGAAAATAATTTGCGGTTTACAAGTAGATTAAGTTTATAACTTGTAGACTGCAACTAATAATTATAACGACTTTTCTAGTAGATAGGCCAAATGTATTCATTAATTGCAAAGTACAACTATTACTGGTTGGCATTATAATTAACCGTTGGTGTTAAACGCAATATGATGGTTAACTTAAATAATTTCTATTACAAAGTGGAATTTGTTTATATTGAGTTTATATGCGCCTAGTAAAATGAACGCAATGTTAGGCGAAGAAAGAAGGTCTTCAATCATGGCAAAGGTATTAATTGTAGATGATGATCCGCATATGCGAGAATTGGTCGGACTTTTCTTACGTCCAGAAGGCTTTGAAATTATGGAAGCAGATGATGGTATTGAAGCATTGGCAGCCTTGGAGTCGTTTAAGGCAGACCTGGTAGTGCTGGATATAATGATGCCAAACATGGACGGATGGGAATTGTGCCGAGAAATTAGAAAACAGTATGATATTCCCTTGCTGATGCTGACAGCCAAAGGCGATACGACCCAGAAGGTCAAAGGGTTTGAATTAGGTACCGACGATTATCTTGTTAAACCATTTGAGCCGGCTGAGCTTGTTGCACGGGTAAAAGCATTACTTAAACGTTATCGAATTGCAATTTCACAGACAGTCCAGATGGGCGAACTGCTGATGAACCGCAAAACCTATGAATTGTTCTTGGGAAATCGAAATGTGGAGCTGCCGTTGAAAGAATTTGAATTACTATTTAAATTGGCAAGCTACCCTGGTAAAACTTTTTCGCGGGAACAGTTGATTGAGGATATATGGGGTTATGGTTACGAAGGAACAGATCGAACAGTTGATGTACATATTAATCGATTGCGCGAGCGTTTTTCCGATAACAGCAGTTCTTTTAAAATCTGCACCATTCGTGGATTGGGTTATCGGCTAGAGGTAGAAGAATGAAAAAAGTACTGCGTGTCGGGATGGCGGTATTTGCGTGGGTAGTCGTCACTGTCACCTACTGGTCGCTTGCCTACTTAGGAACTTCGCTAATTCATATGAAATGGAATTTGCATACGAGTGACTTCTCTAAAGGGTTGATTACGTTGTTCGCCATGATTTCCCTGTTCATTCTCACTAGCTGGATTTTTTCGAGGTTTGCTTCTCCGCGGCGAATGGATTTTTTCACAATGATGATTGATGCCTTGAGGAGGATTTCGAAGGGTGATTTTAATGTCAAGTTAACGAATCAATTTAAACATAAAAAAGATCATCCTTTTGGAAAAATTGTAGAAAGCATTAATCAGATGGCTGTGGAGCTTAATCAGATAGAGCAAATGCGTCAAGAGTTCATTTCCAATGTATCGCATGAAATTCAATCCCCGCTCGCTTCCATTAACGGTTTTTCTACTGTATTAAAGCAAAGCGATTTAACGCTCAAGGAGCGGGAACATTATCTTGAGATTATTGAGACTGAAAGCAGGCGTTTAGCTAATCTAAGCGATAATTTATTGAAGCTCACATCCATAGAATCTCAACATCACCCTTTTGAGCCAGTTGCATATCGGTTAGATAAACAAATACGTGAAATCATTCTATCCTGTGAACCTCAATGGGTCGACAAATCGTTGGAGTTGGATATTTCATTGGATGAAGTAGAGATCACTGCTGACGAGGAGCTGATGAGCCAGGTATGGATTAACCTTATTATCAATAGTATTAAATTTACACCCAGCGGTGACAGTCTGAACATCGCTCTTTATAGGCGCGGTTCAGAAGCAGTTGTGACCATTGCTGATACAGGAATGGGTATAGCTGAGGAAGATCAAGAGCATATATTTGAGCGCTTCTATAAAGTGGATAAATCACGTAATCGTACACTGGGCGGAAGTGGTTTAGGCTTGTCCATCACCAAAAAAATTATCGACATGCATGATGGTTCCATTGAAGTACAAAGTAAATTGAATGAAGGTACCATGTTTACGGTCACTTTGCCTGTTTAAAAAGTGGATGTCAGGAAGACTATAGAACAAGGAGAATCTGTGGAATGTTAAAATTGCTAAAAAATTTATCTGTCTATAAGTGGATCGTTATAGCGATATTGGGACTCGTTTTCATTCAATCGATGTCGGATCTATTTTTGCCGACACTAATGGCGGATATTATCGACAAAGGGGTAGTCGTCGGTGATATTCCATACATTTGGAAAATTGGGGGAATCATGCTGTTGGTGGCTGCATTTGGAGCTGTTGCATCTGTCGTTGCAAGTTACTACTCTTCAAAAGCAGCAATGGGATTTGGCCGGGATATTCGTCGGAAAGTATTTAAACATGTGGAGAGTTTTTCACTTGAAGATTTTGATGAAATTGGAACGGCATCATTGATTACAAGAACGACGAATGATATTACACAAGTGCAACAAGTGGTCATTATGATGCTTCGTATGGTCGTAAGCGCTCCAATTATGTTGGTCGGCGGTATAATTATGGCCGTTTCAAAGGATGCGAAATTATCATTAATTATCGTTGCGGCGATGCCTATATTAATCGGTTCAGTGTTACTTATTCTTTATAAAGGGGTACCATTGTTCCAAACTGTGCAAAAACGCTTGGACCGCTTAAACCTTGTATTACGCGAGAACTTAACAGGGATCCGTGTAATCCGTGCGTTTAATCGAGAAAAACAAGAGCAAGTTCGTCTTAAAAAGGCAAATAAAGATTTGACTGATGTGTCAATCAAAGTTAATAAGATGATGGCATTTTTAATGCCTGTTATGATGCTCGTTATGAACTTAACTGTTGTGGGCATCATTTGGTTTGGCGGCATTCGAATTGACAACGGTGCGATGCAGATCGGTGATTTAATGGCGTTTATTCAATACGTCATGCAAATCATGTTCGCTCTTGTTATGGCTTCCATGATGTTTGTCATGATACCGAGGGCTGCAGTTTCAGCAAAACGTATTAACGAAGTGCTTGCGATGAAACCGACATTTTTGGATGAAGGTACTAAAAAAGCGGACAAAGAACCCGGAACTCTTGAATTTGATCAGGTATCATTCAGTTATCCAGGTGCCGAGGAGCCGGCATTGTCGGACATTAGCTTTACCGCGAAATCGGGCGAAGTGACTGCCATTATCGGCGGAACAGGCGCGGGAAAAACTACGCTTATTAACTTGATTCCCCGGTTTTATGAAGTTACTTCCGGTACAATTCGTGTGAATGGTGTCGATATTCGAGAATCATCACAAGAGGAAGTGCGGTCCAAAATAGGTTTCGTACCACAAAAAGCGCTACTCTTTTCCGGTACGATTGCTGAGAATATTCGTTTCGGCAAAGAAGATGCGACAGAGACCGAAATTGAGCATGCCGCGCGTATTGCACAAGCGGAAGATTTCATTTTGAAGATGAATGATGGCTACGATTCGGTTATTTCACAAGGTGGATCGAATGTTTCGGGAGGTCAAAAACAACGGTTGTCCATTGCACGCGCGTTAATTCGCAAACCGGATATTTACATTTTTGATGATAGTTTCTCCGCACTTGATTACAAAACGGATGCAAATTTACGTGCAGCGTTGAAAGATGAAACAGAGCACGCGACTGTCGTCATCGTTGCACAACGTGTCAGCACTGTCATCGATGCCGATCAAATCATTGTCATTGACGATGGTGGTATTGCCGGAATTGGTACCCACGAAGAACTTCTTGAACAGAATCAGGTATATCGTGAAATCGTTGAATCACAGATCACAGAGGAGGAAATCGCATGAGTGAACAAAAACAGTCACGACCTCAAGGCGGTGCTTCAATGGGACCTGGCGGCGGAAATATGATGATGGCAGGGAAAAAGGCCAAGGATTTTAAAGGTACATTACGTCGTCTCATTGGGTATCTGAAACCCCGTCGAAATGCATTAATCGCTGTTTTTTTTGCGGCAATTCTAAGTACGATCTTCATGATTGCAGGTCCTAAAATAATGGGGAATGCGATAACCGAATTATTTGAAGGGGCTTATGGCAAGCTCACAGGCATATCTGGTGCTGCAATTGATTTTAACGCAATCGGTAAACTGCTCCTTTTACTAGCGGGCTTGTATGTAGTTAGCAGCTTATTCAGCTATCTTCAACAATACATCATGTCGAGTGTGGCACAAAAAACGGTGTATGATTTACGGGAAGATGTTAACGGGAAACTTGAAAAACTACCGCTTAAATACTACGACGGTCGCCCTGTTGGAGAAACATTAAGCCGGGTGACGAATGATATCGATACAATTGGAAGCACACTGCAGCAGAGTTTGACGCAATTCATCACATCCGTTGTTACAATTGTCGGGATCCTTATCATGATGTTAACGATCAGCCCTGTGTTAACACTTATTGCGCTCATCAGCTTACCTTTATCGCTGTTTGGTATTCGACCGATTTTGAAAAGGTCTCAAAAACATTTCGCCGACCAACAACGTACGCTCGGTCAATTAAATAGCCATGTTGAAGAGATGTACACAGGTCACCAAGTCGTCAAAGCATTCGGCCATGAGCGAAAGTCCGTTGCTGAATTTGATGAGGTGAATGAACAATTATATGATGCTGGCCGTAAAGCCCAATTCATTTCAGGAATTATTATGCCAGTGATGTCTTTGATTGGAAATCTCAGTTATGTCGTTATCTGTGTTGTTGGTGGTATCTTAGTGACACAGCGTGCCATTTCAATCGGGGATATTCAAGCGTTCATTACATATACACGTCAATTCACGCAGCCAATTATGCAAACGGCGAATATCGCTAATATCATTCAGTCAACTGTCGCGGCAGCGGAGCGTGTCTTTGAACTGCTTGATGAGGAAGAAGAAATAAAAGAAGTGACGACAGTGAGTTTAGCGCGTGCAGAAGGTACAGTCACCTTTGAACACGTCGACTTTGGTTACGGGGACGATTTGTTAATTGAAGATATGAACATTGACGTGAGCCCAGGTCAAACAGTCGCCATTGTAGGACCTACGGGTGCTGGGAAAACGACATTGATTAATTTATTGATGCGTTTTTACGAACTGAACGGTGGGAAGATTACAATTGACGGACTCGATACACGGGATATGTCACGTGAAGATCTTCGAACTACTTTCGGGATGGTTCTCCAAGATACATGGCTCTTTAACGGGACGATTAAAGACAATATCGCTTTCGGAAAAGAGGGCGCAACGGATGATGAGATTTTCACCGCATCGAAAACCGCATATGCCGACCACTTTATTCGTACATTGCCGGATGGTTATGACACACTCTTAAATGAAGAAGCATCAAATATTTCACAAGGACAAAAGCAACTTATCACAATTGCTCGTGCTGTTCTGGCAAATCCTCCTGTTATGATCTTGGATGAAGCGACGTCGAGTGTAGATACACGGACGGAACTGTTAATTCAACAGGCGATGAACCGTTTAATGGAAGGGCGAACGAGCTTCGTTATTGCTCACCGTCTTTCAACGATTCGGGATGCTGATTTAATTATCGTAATGGATCAAGGGAAGGTAATTGAACAAGGAACACACAATGAGCTACTGGAGGAGAACGGCTTTTACGCAGAATTGTACAACAGCCAATTTTCTAATAAACCTGCAATGTAAAAGCAAAAGCGGAAGCGCCTGTCGCCTCTAAGCGAGACATATAAGCACCCCATCCACAAGTTGATTTCTTGGATGGGGTATTTTTCTGCCCTTGCGAAAAATTAGTTTGAGGTTCATACTATTTTAGTAGCTTATTATACGTATAGGAGTTAATTAAAAATGAAAAATGATGTAGCAACACTCGAAAAAATGACACCTGCTTACGATCCATGGGAAGCGTACTTGGATGTACAGGAGCATGGCAAACTGACATTGTCGAGCATTGAATTCACGACGACCTATTTATGCAATATGCGCTGTGAACATTGCGCTGTTGGGTATATGTTACAGCATAAAGATCCGAATGCTCTGCCGTTAGACTTACTGCTGTCTCGGCTGGAGGAAATTCCTCATTTACGAACTATAAGTCTTACAGGCGGAGAGCCAATGTTCTCCAAAAAGTCGATAGAGAACTATGGTCTACCATTATTGAAGTATGCGCATGAACGTGGAGTCCGTACACAAATGAATTCGAACTTAACGATGCCACTCGACCGCTATATGGCAATTGCACCCTATTTGGACGTCTTACATATTTCACATAACTGGGGCACAGTCGACGACTTCGTGGATGGTGGATTCGCCAATATGGAACGCAAACCACCCCGGGACCGCCGTGCTGAGCAATTCCAGCGGATGATCGATAACAGCCGAGCATTGGCTGAAGCTGGCGTCACGGTTTCAGCGGAAACAATGTTGAATAAACGGACGTTGCCTCATCTTGAACATATACATCGACAAGTAGTAGAGGAAATGAAATGTGCTAGGCACGAAGTTCACCCTATGTACCCAAGTGACTTCGCTTCACAGCTTGAAGTGCTTTCTTTGGATGAAACGCGTAAAGCGATTCACGAGCTGCTAGATCATCGTGACGAAGACGTCTGGATGCTGTTTGGTACACTTCCATTTTATGCATGCAGTGATAACGAAGAGGATTTGGAGCTGTTAACACGAATTTACAACAGTAAAAACGTATCGGTGCGTAATGACCCGGATGGCAGGTCCCGTCTGAACGTCAATATTTTCACTGGCGATGTGATTGTCACGGATTTTGGTGATACACCGCCAATGGGCAATATTCAAACGGAATCGCTTCCTGTAATGCTCGACCGCTGGCTTGAACGCCCACTTGCAAAAACGATTGGTTGCCATTGTCCCGCGGTTAACTGCTTAGGGCCAAATCTTTTGGTAAAAGACGCGTATTATCCTGAAATGGATTTCACGAAAAGGAAAGCGAACATATCGCTATAAAACAGATTAAAAACGACAACGCTATGAGCAATTGAGTTCTCATGGCAGTGTCGTTTTTATGTTTTAAGCTTTGTTAAAAAAGGTACATATTAACAATTTTTCCTAGTAAATACTTCTTATTTTTGTGATGAAACACTAGACATCCTATGCAGTTTTTTCGTTAAGCGTATGGTTGTTGTTCGTCCGTCGCTCTCCAAAGATACAGGTACATGAAGTGCTAAAGCTTCTGGGAGCGAGTGAATACTCGCTTTCCTAACCATAAAGGAACAGCCAAAGATGCACTTTTTACTTGAAAATTTTAGGCACGCGGTGGAAAGATAGTCGGGACAGGTTGATCGAAAAGGATGTGACTGGAAATGACTTCGTCATTTCCAGTCACATTTAACCCGCGATAAAGGTATTGTAATCATTCCGTCCACAGTGAGCCAGAAATGTACACGTGCAAATGTAACTTTTAAGCTATTCTTACAGGTGCTTTATGTAAGTAAGTGGTTAATAAACAGAAACCATTTGTTAAATTATTAATGATGTTGAATTGGATAGAAACGAAGCATTATGGCATATAGTTTTTCTTTATCCATTATAGTTAATAGGCTTATGCTTAGAGCGATTTCTATTTTATATTTTAATATATATGTTGAATTAAAGAACCCCATTGAATCTGCTGTGGCGCTCAATAATGGGGGATTTGTAATTCGGGGTGTGGATTGTAGAACGCTTGGCGCTTTGGTGATGCCTTTCGCCGTAAGCTTGGATTAGCGTTTCGCATCCAGTCTTACGGCTTCGGCGACCCCTTTACCGCGTCTGCGCTAGGGTGTTGATTATCGAGAAAAATGTGATTTTGAGATGTATATTACGAGATTATAAGGTGATTACTAGTTGATACTAATTATATTTAAGAAAGACGCACTCCAGATTTCAGATTTCATCACAGCTAACGAAATAATCTTTCTCAAATAGACCATCCAGCGAAGACGAGACTTCGTGGTAGTCGGAGCGATAAGACTGAAAGTGGTCTCCTTTCCGGCTTATCGCGGGAGGCATCCACAAAGCGCCGAAGCGGTATTGGCAGGAGTTCTAATTCATTCCAAGTATTAGGACCTTTTCAGTGACCTACCAAAGGCCTTTGTAAAGCGCTCGCCGTATTTATTTGTTCATCTTCCGATAGATTTACTCTTTTTCTTGTATCAGAGTGGTTACTTCCTAATCTCTATCTTAAGTTTTGCTGGCTTTTCAATAAGTTGTGTGAATTGGTGAAAAACACATTTAATAAGCGTATACTAGTATTTATTCATACATATTTTACAAGTAAGGGTAAGTAACAGAGAGGATGCAGGCCGTATGCAGGACTGCTAGAATGGAGGAAGAGTTGATAGTGCGGGAAATTAAATGGAATTCGAAGGTTTCAACAATAATAAGGTTCAGCACGTATGGGCTATCATTATTATCATTGATTATTGCTTACAATACAAATTATTATCTTACTGGAGTTCAAGAAATCGATTTGGTATACGCTGATCTCCAAAAAGCTGCATTTCATGGAATTCTGATAGCTGTCTTGGTAATTATAGTGGACATTTTGTATAGTTTTACAAAGTATAAAGTGTTAACCATTCTAATTTCTATTGTTGTAGCTATTTATTCAGCTTTTCTCGCATTTCAATCCTTTCATTTTCATAATAGAGATATATGGTTGACTGTAATTCTTGTTTTATTTTCACTTCTATTTGCGGTAATTGCGATAATCAGCACTTTACGGCTTAAAAAAGCAGGGTTTACAAAAGAAAAAAAGTAATTTACTAATAAGAATTGAGAGTCTCTTTTACTCAAATTGGTCGGACATCATTTTAAGGGACTTCACAGTGACATTTATGAATAATTTGCGGTTAATGGATCGTTTCATAAGCTAGATGTTGGGAAGAAGAAAGCAATTCATATAGACGACACCTCTTAAGGTACATGAAATCTCAAAGGGATGTCGTTTTTGTTTTCCTGGATAAATTAATGCAGGGTTTACATAATTATGTTTCGAGTAATTATGTATTGTCACTACAGATTTCTATAGATTGTATGCAAAGTATAAACGATGCAAAGGTTAAGAGTGTATTACTCATACCGAATCCTTTTAAAAGTTTAGATATGTATTTGTTGTGTTAGGAGTAAGATGTAAAATAAAACATTTTACAAGGATGATGATGTGAAAAAACGATTATTGTTAATTGGAATCATTTTAGTAGTAACGGGTTGCAGTTCTTCATTTACATTTTCAGAAATAAACGCAGAAAGTGTAAATAATAATGTACAAGAATTTATTAGTAATATAGAAGTGGAAAATGGTATCTATCTTTACCTGGATGGTAAAAAAGCAGCATATATATTTTTAAATGGAATTTACGTTGCACAAGGTAGTGATGCTATTTATTTTAGTGATTTTAATGTAAATAGTCAGCGAGATACATTGAATATATTTTTTAATCAAGAGTACGATTCTGACTACTCAAACGCTAACTTAAACTATCAAGTTTTATATGAAATCAAAACAGGGAAAGTATATGATTCTATAAACATTTTCTGCAACGGAAAACCTACTTCGTTTGATATAATAGCAGGGAATTAATAACTTTCAGTAAAATACAGTGCAAATAAATTGAGGAATAAGATTAGAGAACTCACCTTTTAATTCATGAAATTTAATAACTTCATCGAATGATATACAAGATTCAAGGTTCATAAGAAAAGGGTGAAAAAGATGGCAGATTATACGGAACCTTCCTTTGTGATGTTTTCAACAGCGCATATGATGGCAGTAGGTGTATTACTTTTTTTGATTTCCCTAATTTTTATTTTAAAAAAGAGAGTAACTATTCAACCGATGTCAAACCGACGAATTGAACGTCTTTTTGCCCTGACACTACTGGTGATGGAAGTTCTTTATCATAGTTGGATGATTAGGACTGGAAGATGGGATTTGAGCGATTCGTTGCCACTTGAATTATGCAGCGTCAGTTTGATTGTCGCAATTATTCTCTTATGGACTGGAAATAGGCATTTGTACGATTTCGTCTTTTTTGCAGGCATCGGGGGAGCGATTCAAGCAATGGTCACGCCCGTACTAGATGTCGGATTTCCACATTTCAGGTATTTCCACTTTTTTTACACGCATATCGGAATTATAGTAACAGCTTTATACTTCACGTGGATGAAAGGTTACCGGCCTACATTTAAAGGAATTCTCAAAACAATGGCTGCATTAAACATACTATTACCGGTTATAGTTTTCGCGAATATCCCGTTCCAAGGCAATTACATGTTTTTAAGAGAAAAGCCTTCCAATGGAAGTTTGCTTGATTACCTAGGACCCTATCCGTGGTATATTTTATCACTAGAAGGAGTCGCATTTATCCTATTCGTCTGCTTATGGCTGCTATTCAGGAAGCGGAATATACATGTTGGATCACGTTAGCTAAGTCCTAAGACTGAGATACAAACACTTCTCAGGACCATTTGAAAGAAATTTCTATCCATTATACTAGTGTGTAATCAGTAAATGATTGCCGTGGAAAGAAGGGTGCAAAGCTATGGTCGATTATACAATGAAAGTGCAAGAGGAATTGCATTTTTGGAAGCGCAAAATGACAAAACGAACTGGTCTTATTAGCCGTACGTCGAAAAAAGCGCAAACGAAAGTGAATGGTCTCATTCCAGATAAAGTTCATAATGTCATGACTGAGAGCATCAAAAATATGGTGAAAGTCACTTTGGTCGGTTCAAACATCACGTCGAAAAAAAGGCCATCAACCGTGTTAAGTCTATATGAGCGTGATGAGTTATTTAAAGAAAAGCTCTCTTTATTTCGCAAAACGGCTGTCGTTGAAGGCGCGGGGACTGGAGCAGGGGGGATTATGCTGGGGCTAGCCGATTTCCCGTTGTTGTTATCGATTAAAATGAAATTCCTGTTCGAAGCTGCAACCGTTTATGGATTTGATCCGAATGAATATGAAGAGCGTTTATTCCTTTTACACGTATTCCAGCTCGCTTTTTCAAGCGAAGAAACAAGGAAAGAAACATTGGCTATCATTGAAGATTGGGAAGTTCAGAAACATTTAATTGCGGATATGGACTGGAGAGATTTTCAACAAGGGTATCGGGATCATATCGATTTAGTAAAGATGTTCCAATTAATCCCTGGCTTCGGAGCAATTGTCGGTGCGTTTGCCAACTATAATTTGCTTGACCAACTTGGAGAAACAGCGATGAATTCATATCGGCTACGCTTACTACACCCTTATGAAAGGTGGTCTGAGGAAAGTTGATTTTCAAAAACAAATTAGTCATCATTGGAGTGCTGTTTTTAATCGTTATAGGTGGAATTACATTGATATTTACACCGAAAGATTTACTTGTAAAGAATGCAAAGAAAATAGTAGTAGATGATTCTTCATTCACTACTATTGAGATTTTGGCGGACAATGCAACGGTGGAAATTGTGCCGACCAATGATTCGGTAACGACAGTGGAGTATTCGGGTAAAACAAAGAAAAAATCGAAATTCACATTCAAGGCTGATGTAAAAGGAGATACACTTGCCATTCAATTTAAAGAAAAGCGGAGAAGTTTCATTAATTTCGGTTTTTCTTCTTTCAACTTAAAATTACTTGTGAAAGTGCCGGAAAAACAATATGACAAACTCCAAGCTGAAACTGATAACGGACAAATCAAAGTGGAAAGTATCCAGGTGAAGGATATAGCGTTGGAAACAGATAATGGCACGATTGATATGAAAAATGTAGACGCTATTACTGTCAATCTTCAAACAGATAACGGAAAAATACATCTTGAATCTGTCGCAGGTCAGATAACTGGGAAAACAGATAATGGTGGAATATCTTTGGTGACAAACCACTTAGATCGACCGATTGAATTGACGACGGATAATGGGGAAATCGAAGTTCAAACGGAAAAAGAACCGACGAATGCTACGATTGATGTTAAAACGGACAACGGAAAAATCAATGTTTTTGGCTCTGAAAACAAACAGACAACGTTCGGCAATGGTAAGCATTTGATTAAATTAAGAACGGATAATGGAAGAATAACAATTACGAAATGATAGGAGACACTCTATCATTTCGTTTTTTTTATTGATTGTAGTGTTAGGTAATCTTCATTCGTATCGACATCGAATACGAGCCGCTTATCGGCACAGGGCAATAATTTTCCCTTTTGAAGAAAATCCCCCTGTAAAATAGCCCTCGCTCCTTTGTCTCCATGTAACTTTAAAAGTTCGACATACATGGAAGCAGAAAATAGAACAGGTGGCATGATAGTCTCTTCGTATATGGTAGCTACGAATCTGCATGTCGGGTTATTCTTCATGCATGCGATCATCTCTTCGAGCATTTGAACGGTAATGAAGGGTTGATCCGCTAGTATGACGAGGATGGCATCCATTTGATCGGCTTGTGCCTTTTCGATACCACGGTGCAATGATTCGGACTGGCCTTTATGGGCAGTAGGACATTTTATGAATGCACATCGCGCATCTAACTTCATTTCATCGGGAAGCCAAGCCGCATCGTCCTCATCCTTTGTAATGATATAGACTTTATCAAGTGACGATTTCAAAACTATCTCAAGTGCTAGGCTCCCTACAGTCATTGTCCCAATAGGCAGTGCCAACTTATTGGTCCCCATTCGGCTGCTGTTTCCCGCAGCAAGATAAATACCTGCGATTTTCATATTTTTTTCCTCCGTTTCACTGCAATCAGTTCGGCTATAATGCTGACAGCGATTTCTTCAGGTCCATCCGCACCAATGGAAAGTCCCACGGGCGAACGAACCCAATCGGGAATTTCTCCGCCAAGTAAGCGAAGGGTTCTTTTTTTTGACCCTAAAATACCGAAATACAATAATCGACTAGGACGCAATTGTTGCATGATCATTAAGTCTTTCTGAAAGTCATGCGTCATAACGACGACTGAATCCAATGAACTAAACGTTATGTTGCCAATCAATTTCTCCACGTTGCCTGTTTGAAAAGACTTCGCTTTAGGGAAATGAACCTCATTACAAAGCGATTCGCGCCAGTCGAGCATATGGACAGCGTATCCTACGCGCGCGGCAAGCTGGGCAAGCGGTCTGGCATCTACTCCTGCCCCAAATATGTAAAGATTCGGCATAGGCCACAACAATTGATGATAAACCGTATCGTCACCAACGGCTTTCTGCCCTGCAATGTGTTGAAATGGGGTGGTGATGGAAAATTCATCTTGGCTTACATAGTCCAAGTCACCGTATTGTTCGCCATTTCTGCTTCTAAATGAATACATATCAAAATTATCCATCGATTGGATGAATGTAACAGGATTTTTTGCTAACAGCTGTTCATTTAGAAATGTGATGGCTCGTCGGAACTTAGAATTAATGTCCCGAATCATGACGGTAACAACTCCATTGCATCCAGCACCGCGTCCCCACCCAAGGTCGTCTTCCGCACTCAAATCATAGCGATGAATTTCAGCTTTTCCTGTATTGAAGAGTTTCCGCGCACGACTTTGTAAATCACTTTCAAGACAGCCTCCGCTAATCACACCGATTTGTGAATCATTTTCCCGTATCAACATCCAGGCTCCTTCTTTTCTATAAGCTGATCCTTCTACATTAACAATCATTGCAAGTACAGCAGGCCGGCCATCACTCAATATTTTTTCAATCAGTTGCTGAATTGTCTCCATATCTCCACCCCTTACTACTGACTGTAGCCATTGTGCCGAACTTCTATGCGATTCATGGATTGTTCATACTAATTAAACACCACTTTGGTTAAACTACTTTTCATAAGGGGAGGATAAGTCATGGATCAGTATTTACTTCCAGTTATTACAGGAATCATTTTTGGCTTTTTAGCACGGACAGTTCTATTGCGTACCGATTTTCGGCAGTATCCTACATATCCGCAAGGACGGATTATTCATCTATCTTTCGGATTTATAGCGGCCTTCATCGGAGCGGTTGCGATTCCTGCAGTACTTGAATCCGATTGGACCGCTGTGACGTTTCTTGGACTTGCTGCAACACAGTTTCGAGAAGTTCGGAAAATGGAGAGGGAGTCACTTGAAAAAATCGATACGAGTGAACTTGTAAAACGTGGTACACCATTCATTGAAGGAATGGCGCAGGCGTTTGAAAGCCGTAATTATTTAGTGATGTTTACTGGTCTTGTGACGACGCTATGCTCGGTATTTTCTATTTGGTTCGGAATTATTGGTGGGGTTGTCATGCTTATTATTGTGAAATACAATATGACGGGAAAATCACTATCGGCAATTGCTGATGTTACGGAAGCGGAGATTCGCTTTGAAGGTCCAACGCTCTTTGTTGGCGATATTCTTATTAAAAATGTCGGGCTTGAGGATACGAGACGTGTCATCACAGAACGGGCAGTTGGCGCAATCGTCATCCCTAAGAATGAAAACAGTATTATCACATTGTCCTTCCTTGGCCAGCGGCAAGCGATGTTACATCATATAGCGACTGTATTAGGCGCTTATCTGGATTCAGGTGAACCTGCACTACTGCCACTTACCAAAAGGGATATGGCAGATGGCCGGATTGCACTTTTCTTTTTGCCGCGAGAAAAAGATTTTCAACAAATTAAGGCAGTAATAGAGAAAGTACCAGTATTGGATAGTGCGATTCGATTGCCAAAAGAAGCAGATAAAGGTAAATGAGTCATCCACATAGATTTTTTGCTGAAATTAAAAAACTTCAAAATTGTAAGCGTAACTTTTTTTGAATTCTATATATAGGGAGTTGAAAGGATTGGAAAATCAGCATTCAGAGATTGTTGCCGTCATTACAATGAAACCGGAAACCATCCAGGCTGGAGGTGCAACTGTTTTCATCGCGGATAATAAAAAGCATTTGCAAAAAATTAGCATGACTTTGGAGAAAATCATGGATGCTTCTGCACATGAAATAGACGAAGACACAATGATTATTGTCGCACGCTAAAAAGTCAGGAGGATTAATCATGGATAGCACAATACGGACTACTGTTGGTAAGTCTGAACATAGAATTGATGCAGTTGAAAAGGTGACAGGAAAAGTTCGATATATTGGGGATTATGCGGTACCAGGCATGCTGCATGCGAAACTCGTGACAAGCACAAATGCCCATGCCACTATCACAGCACTGGATACAAAGGAGGCATGGAAAGTTCCGGGGGTACGAGCAATTGTAACAGGGGACATGTTTCCTTTCCATATCGGTCCAATACTTGCTGATCGACCGCCATTAGCATTTGAAAAAGTTCGGTATTATGGTGAACCGGTAGCCATTATTGTCGCAGATCATGAACATCAAGCAAAACTAGCTGCCAGTAAGGTGAAGATTAAGTATGAGCCTTTACCTATTGTGAATTCCGCAAAACAGGCATTTGAAACAGATGCTCCCTTAATCCATCCTGATTTAGGGCAGTATATGAAAATTATCAGTGATGTCTATCCAGTTCCAGGGACAAATATCGGCAGTCATATTAAAATCCGTAAAGGGGATTTAGGTTCAGCATGGAAAAACTGCGCCGAAACGGTATCGGCTACATAC
Source organism: Sporosarcina psychrophila (assembly GCA_020742515.1). GTDB lineage: Bacteria > Bacillota > Bacilli > Bacillales_A > Planococcaceae > Sporosarcina > Sporosarcina psychrophila_B. Next base: position 5,897 of record DYWT01000318.1, on the reverse strand, counting down.
AATTTTAATCTTTCAGATCATGCCGCACTGGAAACGCGCAGTACACGGGTTGAAATTAATCCAGAAGGTAAAGTCATTGTCCATTCATGTTCCCAATCGCCATACACGATTAAAAAGGTCTTGAATCAGTTTTTCAATATTGAAGTCGGCAATGTAATTGTTCATATTCCTCTAGTCGGCGGTGCCTTCGGAGGGAAGGGGACTGTACAGTTGGAACCCCTTGCTTATTTGGCATCGAAAGCCGTTGGTGGAAAAATGGTGAAGCTACAATTGGAGCGCGAGGAGGATATGAGAACGGCTCCCTGTCATATCGGATTTGACGCCACCATTAAACTAGGTGTCGACAAGGACGGTAAATTACTTGCGGGACAGTATACATTTCTGATTGATTCTGGAGCTTACACGGACCAGGCGGCGGGCATAACGAGGGCGGCAGCAATTGATTGTACAGGTCCGTATCATATCCCTAATGTCTGGTGTGACTCCTACTGCATGTATACGAATCATACTTTTGCAACCTCGTTCAGAGGCTACGCCCATCCGGAATTGACATTTGCAGTAGAAAGAACGATGGATCAATTGGCTCGAAAGTTAAATATGGATCCCATCCAATTGCGAATACTAAACGGGATCAAACCTGGTAACACGACACCGACTCAAACTGTACTTACTGCGAATAATATCGGTGATGTGGAGAAATGCATGATTCGGGCAAAAGAATTGATCAAGTGGGATGAAGGCGAGCGGATTGAGGTAAGCAAAAAAGCCATCCGATCAAAGGGGATCAGCATGTTTTGGAAAACATCAACCACCGCAACGAACGCCCAAGCTGGAGCCGTTTTGACTTTTGAGGCGGATGGGAGTGTGAATTTAAATTGCGCAGCGATTGAACTGGGACAAGGTACTAAAACGATTCTCGCACAAATTGTCGCCGAGAAACTGAAGCTTGGAATGGACAAAATCCATGTGACGATGGAAGTAAATACACAGTATGACCCTCATCAGTGGCGGACGGTGGCGAGTAGCACTACTTTTTTGGCGGGACGGGCGGTATTGGCTGCCGCCGAAAATGCAGTTACCCAATTGAAGAAAACTGCAGCCGCTGTTTTGCAATGTGCAGAAGAAGATTTGGATGTGGGCGACGGACGTGTCTATTTAAAGCCCGATCCAACGTACGGTGTCGGATTCAAAGACCTGGCTTTAGGATACACATACCCGAGCGGACATTCCATTGGTGGGCAAATTGTCGGCGTCGGAAAACATATCCAACGGCATTTGACGCCGATGGATAAAGAAACGGGATTCGGGAAACCAGGTCCTTGGTGGTCAGTTGGGGTCCAAGCGGTTGAAGTTGAATGGAATCAGCGTGATTGTACGTACAAAGTACTAAAGGCGGTGACAGTCCTTGATGGCGGCACGATTATTAACTCAACTACAGCACTGCAGCAAATGAGAGGCGGCATGTACATGGGACTTAGTTTTGCAAGCACTGAAACGTTTGTTTTCGATGAACAAGGTGTTATGCAAAACCCAGATTTACGCAATTATCAACTCTTGCGTTTCGGAGAACAGCCCGCACAATACCTCGTTGATTTCATTGAGACCCCATCTGCTGATGGACCGTATGGTGCGCGAGGAATTGGGGAGTATGGGGTGATTGGAATGGCGGCGGCACTTGCAAACAGTCTTTCCGTGGCAGCGCAAGTTGAGTTAAACGAGTTGCCACTCATTCCAGAATTCATATGGAAAATGAGGAAGGAGAGTGGACAATGATTTCCTTCGACTTTGACTATTATAAACCCTCGTCTCTAGACGAAGCGGTTGAGACGTTTAACCGGGTTCATAAACTCGGGAAAAAGGTCATGTACTACTCTGGGGGAACAGAAATTATTACATTCGCTCGGGTGAATACAATAAGTGCCGATGCGGTTATTGACATTAAAGGGATACCTGAATGCAATGTTTTAGAATTGCAGGGGGATAAATTGATCATCGGGGCAGCAGTGTCGTTGAATAAAATCACCGAGTCCAATTTGTTCCCTTTATTAGGCCAGACAGTTAAACAAATTGCGGATCACACATCTCGAAACAAAATTACAATCGGCGGCAACATGAACAGCCAATTCATATACCGAGAAGGCATGCTTCCTTTTTTGGTAACAGATGCAAAAGTGATGCTTGCTGTAAAGAATGAGGTAGAAATGCACCCTTTGGAAGATCTTTTTAATAAAAAGATGGATAAAATGACCTTTCTAGTGCAAATACATGTTGACACGTCCTATCTCGATTTACCTTTTATCAATCTAAAAAGAACGAGAATGTCAAAGGTAGGTTATCCGGTCGTATCTGTCGCGGCATTAGTGAAAGATAATCACATTCGCGTCGCATTTAGCGGAGTTTGCGAACATCCTTTTCGTTCAACTGTAGTTGAAGGCGTGTTAAACGATACGTCATTGACTGAATTGGATCGAGTCGATAAGGCGGTTGCCAAGCTTCCGGCAACAATCGTCCAAGATATTTATGCATCCGCGAAATACCGAGAATATGTCTTGAAAAATGTATTAACAGATACATTGGAAGTATTGGAGGCAAAAAAATGATCATTTCAACTGACAAGTCAAAAACAATCATTCAACTTCATGTAAATGGGCAAACCCACGACGCAGTCATCCGATCCGCCGATACACTCTTGCATACATTACGCGAGCAACTTGGATTGACGGGTGCAAAACAAGCATGTGAAAACGGCGATTGCGGGGCTTGTACAGTGCTTGTAAATGGGAATCCGATGCATTCCTGTCTATCCTTATCGATTGAAACGGTGAACGAATCGATTACAACGATCGAAGGATTGTTGAATTCTCCTGTTCAAAAAGCATTCGTTGAAAAGTGGGCTATTCAATGCGGCTACTGCACGCCAGGATTCATTGTCAATGCTCATGCTTTGGTGGAAAATCATCCTGATGCCGATGATGAGATGATTGATGAATGGCTGCGGTCAAATCTATGTAGGTGCACGGGGTATCAGGAAATTAAAGAAGCGGTAAAAGCGGCATTACTAGAAAAGAAAAACCTGCCTTCGACTAGTTGAAATAAGTCGAAGGCAGGTTTTATCCTTTTTTGAAACTATTATTTCCGCTGTTCAGCGATTGGATCAGTTGCAATGTTTGCGCAGCCTGTTCAATTTGTTGCCTAACTTGCTCCAATTGTTGCTGGACGGCGGTCGTCGATTGTGTAACCGCAGTCCCTTGCATTTGATTCATTAGTTGGGACGCCTGTTGAAGCTGCTGTTGCGCCTGCTGCACCGATTGCTGATCAGTCATCGAATTGATTTGTTGTATCGTTTGTACGGCCTGTTGCATCGCTTGAAGTGCCTGTTTCTTATGCTTCTGAAATTGCTGATCTGTTTGCGCTTGATCTTGCTGTGACTGTTGTTCACTTTGTTGTTTCAAGACGAGGACTCCTTTCGTTTGAAGTGGACTAATCCCCTATAGTGTCGGTGAAACGGATGTTTTTTAATCACAGATTTCGAAAAGCGACCTATTGAATGGTCTACACTTTGTAATTATCTGTTATAATAATTCAGATAATTATTGTGATAGGAGAGATAGTATGCGTGCGAAAGTCATGGTGGTTGGTGTTTACCACTTAGGGGAAACGAATGATATGATATCTGTAGAGAAAAAGGTAGTTGGTGATTTTGCTGAACAAGTAGATGAATTAGTAGAAGCGCTAGCAGCATTTCATCCAACAAAATTGGCTGTCGAAGTTTTAACGGAATTACAGGGGGAAGTAAATGAGAAATTCCGAAATTATCGACATGGGAATGCTATTTCGCCAAGAGATGAAGTGGAGATTATCGGTTTCCCATTGGCAAAAAGATCAGGCATAGAAGAAATTTCGTGTATCGATTGGATGGGGAGTGAAACAAACTATCCATCATTCGATGAAGCATTACAATATGCAAGTGAACAACAACCAGAATGGTATGAAAGTATAACGGAAAATTATATTAAACCTATGCAGAACGATGCACGTATTCTTTCTGAATTGAAGTTACTAGAAGCTTTTCAACGTATCAACCACCCTCAATCAGTAAAATGGAACCATCAATTTTATATGGACTATGCAATGATTGGAAAAATGGATGAGTTTGTTGCAGCGGATTGGCTAAGCTGGTGGTATAAACGGAATCTAATCATCTATTCGAATGTACGGAAACTCATATCTACATCAGAGGAACGAATCCTTCTCTTAATCGGAGGAGGCCATGTTCATCTCGTCAAGCAATTTCTATCTGAATCAAATCAGTGCGAGGTCGTAGAAGCGATTGATTACCTAAAGTAGGAATTTATCGACTTTCTTTGATGCTTGATAATTAACCATTTTCTTATATAAAGCGCCTGTAAGAAAAGCATAAAAGTCTATATTTGAACGTGTACATTTCCAGCTCGCTTTGGATGAAATAATCATAATACCTTCCCGCTGTTTAACTGTGGTTAATCAACACATGTGACTTTCTACACCTATAAAAGTATAGTAGGGTTCAAATTCAGCACTTCTATATCCGAGCAAAAAGGCTATGTGACATAAATGAAAGGTCATTGTCATGTTATTCTATATCGTTTTTGCAGGTGGATTTGTATGATTGGGTCAATTGTACTTTGAGAGGAGAGAAAGTCTTGCGGCCAATTGAACTGAACAAACGAATCGATATACTGGATTATTTAAGGGGATTTTCTTTAGTCGGTATTATTCTTGTGAATATTCTTGCATTGTTGGATATGAAAATACCAGATTCTGATACACTTGGACAATCTTATCAACGATTCTTATTACTATTTGTTGAAGGAAGATTCTTCACTATTTTTTCATTTTTATTTGGTGTCGGATTTTATATTTTTATAAGCCGAGCTCATGCTAAAGGGAAAAATGGCATCATTTTATTCATAAGGCGACTGATTGCTCTCTTTCTATTCGGAGTCGTTCATTCTGTCTATAATTCCGGTGAAGCGTTAGCGATTTATGCAGTCTTTGGATTGTTAATCCTTCCATTTTATAAGTTGAAAAAAGAAATCAATCTGATAGTTGGTCTTGTGTTGTTAATCTTGACGAGTTATCTATCCTTAAAGGCGTTAATGCCTTTACCGCTTATATTAATAGGATACGCGGCCGGGCAATATCAATTTTTTGAGGAATTACACAAAAAAATCCGTATGATCTCCATTTTCACGGCAATCATGTTTGTTTTGAGCGCTATAGGCTTACTTATTCAATATAAGCATGTGCCATTGGAAACTTTTTACCCATTTATTTTAGAAGGGGTTAATGAACCGACGATTGAGCAGGCCAATCAATTTATGAAAATCGGCCTGATGATTGGACCACTTCTGTCTGCATTCTTCGTTGGTTCGTTGATTTTATTGCTACAACTTCCGTTAATGCAAAAAGTCTTGTCTCCATTAAAGTTTTATGGTCGAATGGCATTAACAAATTATTTGATGCAGACAGCATTCATTTTAATCGTTGGCCATATGTTTGATTTGTTCGAGCGTATTTCCTATACTCAATCATTTTTCCTTTGTGTAGGTATTTGCCTAATCCAATTCATCTTCAGTAGAATTTGGTTGCATTTTTTCCTATACGGGCCAATGGAATGGATTTGGCGTATGTGGACTTACTTTGAAGTGCCTTCCATCGTTAAAAGTAAAGAAAAACCTGCTCTCGACTAATTAATATCAGTCGAGGATAGGTTTTTCAGTCAGGTGAGTTAATTTCATAATCCTAAGCCCTTACGTATCAAGGCTTTCAAGACATAAAAAATAGAGCACCTCCCCAAATCCTGTATAATGTAAGTTACGACACATACATAACAGACTGGAGAGATGCCCCTATGT
>DYWT01000317.1 GCA_020742515.1 Sporosarcina psychrophila | reverse complement strand
CCACTTGAAGGAATTGCACTCATTGCAGGTATTGACCGGATTCTGGATATGATGCGTACAACCGTGAATATTGTAGGAGATGCATCTGCGGCGGTTGTGGTGGCAGGAACTGAAAAAGATCGAATAGAAGTGGTGCCGACAGATTGAAGCCCAGCAAAAGCAACCTTAGCAACCAATTGTGGGACGCGCTTTTTTCTATTTCATCCGCAATATCCTGTACGGATTTTCCTTCTATACTGACAATAGAAAAACTGAATTGATCGTCCTTCACATCACTCAAAGACCGGACGACATCGAAGCCGTAGCCATTTATTTGTAATACTCGGGGAAGGGCAGTAATCCTATAGCTTTTTCAGAAGTACTAAAAACGAGATTCCGTTTTAGAGGAATCTCGTTTTTATGTTTCAGTTGAAATGAAGAATTGCTCCAAATCCGATCGGGTTATCAGTAGGAGATGCTTACGCTCAATTTATATATGCACTCATTTAGTCAACTAGCATGAAAGATTAGTTTAGATTTTCGTTTAAAATGCTATCCTCTAAGACGGAAGACTTGTCTCCATACACCTTCGTAATATGAACAACACCCCATGCGCATAGCGCATCCAATATGCTCTCTAAACTCAAGCCGTATTCACTTAACTCATACTCCACTTTCGGAGGAACTTGGTTGTAAGCAATACGGTTTATAACACCATCTGCCTCCAGTTCACGCAATTGTTGTGTTAACATTTTTTGCGTAATGTCAGGCATGAGTCGTTTCAATTCATTTGTCCGTTTTTTGCCATGAGTTAAATGGCACAGAATCACACATTTCCATTTTCCACCGATTACTTCTAAAGTTGCTTCCACGGAAATATTATACTTCTTTTTTGTCATCCCAATCCTCCTCTATAGGAACCTAAAAGTACCTATATCACTTATTAGTGCCTACATTACTTTAAAGTGCGTACTTTTCTTTGGGATCCTTGTGATTCATACTAACATAAGCGATGGGTCGTACGATATATTTTATTTTGCTCTTCGTGAGTTTAATCATACAACATGGGAAAGGAAAGGGAAAAATGACGGTAGATAAAAAAAGAAGTATATTTGCACTGCTTGCATTAGCGATAAGCGCTTTTGCAATTGGAACAACGGAATTTATCAGTGTAGGGTTATTGCCGCTGATTTCTCAAGATCTGGATATATCGGTTACAACAGCTGGACTGACTGTTTCGCTGTATGCGTTAGGTGTAATGATAGGAGCACCAGTTTTAACATCGGTCACTTCTAGAATGCCAAGGAAATCATTACTGCTATGGATTATGGTAGTCTTTATTATTGGGAATGGTATCGCGGCGAGTGCAACAAGTATTGCCGTCTTACTGGCAGCCCGTGTCATTTCCGCATTTGCACATGGTGTATTTATGGCAATTGGTTCAACGATTGCTGCCGATTTAGTTCCTGAAAATCGCAGAGCAAGTGCAATTTCAATCATGTTTACAGGACTTACAGTTGCAACGATTACTGGCGTTCCATTTGGTACATTTATCGGACAACAGTTTGGTTGGCGCTTTGCCTTTGTGGCAATCGTAGTGATAGGGATTGCAGGGTTTATTGCGAATAGTATTCTTGTTCCTTCCGATTTACGTCAAAGTCCTCCGACAACGATTCGGGACCAAGTAAAGCTCGTCACGAATAGCCGAATATTGCTGGTATTAGCGATTACAGCATTGGGATATGGGGGCACATTTGTCGTTTTCACGTATTTATCTCCGTTGCTTCAGACAATAACGGGATTTAAACAAGAAACGATTGTCCTTATTTTACTTGTATATGGAGTTGCGATTGCAATCGGTAATATGATTGGTGGAAAACTTTCAAATAAAAACCCGGTTGGTTCGCTGTTCTATATGTTTATTGCCCAGGCAATTGTGCTTTTTGTTTTGACGTTTACAGTACCATTTAAAGTAGCAGGTCTTGTAACAATAATTTTCATGGGTTTGTTTGCCTTTATGAATGTATCGGGACTTCAGGTCTATGTTGTCACGTTAGCTGAACGTTTTGTACCAAGTGCGGTAGACGTCGCTTCCGCAATGAACATTGCTGCATTTAATGCAGGAATTGCGATGGGCGCATTCTTAGGAGGAGTTGTCACCGATTCGATTGGGCTCATTCATACGGCTTGGATTGGTGGAACAATGGTACTGATTGCAGCCATATTAACCGGTGTCAGTCGAGTGTTGGAAAAAAAATTCGTCGGTGATTAACTTATCCTAAAAAGGGGGGGAACTGTTTACCCCGTAATATAACCTATCTTAAAAAAATGGAGGAATAACAAATAATGAAAAACTTACAATCTACAACTACGTTGAATAATGGTGTTAACATGCCTTGGTTAGGTCTTGGCGTATTTAAAGTTGAAGAGGGTCAAGAACTGGTAGATGCGGTGAAGACTGCAATATCACATGGCTATCGCAGTATCGATACAGCTGCTATATACGGCAATGAAGTTGGCGTTGGACAAGGTATTCGGAAGGCGCTTGAAGAGACAGGTATTGTGAGAGACGATCTATTTATCACGTCCAAAGTTTGGAATTCAGAGTTGGGCTATGATACAATAATCGCAGCTTATGAAGAGAGCTTAACAAAACTCGGCTTGGATTATTTGGATCTATATCTTATTCACTGGCCGGTAGCAGGCAAGTATAAAGAGGCATGGCGTGCATTGGAAACACTTTATAAAGAAGGCCGGGTTAAAGCAATCGGCGTAAGTAATTTCCAAATTCATCACCTTGAAGAGTTGATGAAGGATACTGAAATTAAACCAATGGTGAACCAAGTGGAATATCACCCGCGTTTGACACAAAAGGACCTGCAAGCATTTTGCCAGCACCACGATATTCAGTTGGAAGCATGGTCTCCACTTATGCAGGGAGAGTTGCTCGATAACGCAGAACTTCAGGAAATTGCGAAAAAATATAACAAATCTGTTGCTCAAATCATTTTACGCTGGGATTTACAAAATGGCGTAGTTACAATTCCGAAATCGACGAAAGAACACCGTATTGTCGAAAATGCGTCAGTGTTTGATTTTGAATTAACGGCGGATGATATGAGGAGTATTGATAGTTTGAACCAAAATCACCGGGTTGGTCCAGATCCGGATAACTTTTACTTTTAAAAACAGAGCAGCAAACGGCCAATAATAGTTATGTAAAAAGGGTTATCTCCAAGTGAAGATAACCCTTTTTGCATTATTTTCGACTGCTATAAGATTTTAAGATTTGATCGGACTGTTGCATGATTTGTAAGGCGTTGTCGATGGATTGTTGTGTTTTATTCGTACGCGACTTCTCTTTCATCGTATCCCGATTATAGAGGATTGCAGGTAATTTAGCACTTGGCGCAACATATAACGTATCATCGTTTATGAACGAACTGCCTGGTAAGTGGTAACGCATTCCGAGCAAATTGTGTTCGTATTGAAATAAATTGTGACCCATCATCTGCGCATCGTGTTCAATGCCGAGTAAGTTTAACAGTGTCGGCATCAAATCAATTTGCCCGCCTAAGTGATTAATTGTTTCCCCGGAAAATAGTGCGCCTCCCGAAAAAATAACCGGTACAACAAAGCGGTCTTGTAAATTGTAAGGATGGCCGAGTAAATCTAAAAGAACAGCCTCATCGTCTTTTGTAACAGGAGCCCCATGAATACCTGAATGATCTCCATAGATTAGGATTAAAGAATTATCATAAAGGTCTTCTTTTTTCAATGTGTCAATGAATGCCCCAATTTGTTCATCAGTATATCGGATGGATTGGAGATAATTTCCTACATATGTGTTCTCATAACTTTCCGGTAATGTAAGAGATTGAAGTTCATCAGGCATGACAAAGGGTGTATGACTTGTCAGTGTAATTAGGTTTGAATACATCTTTTCATGTTCTTTTATTTGCGCTGGAAGTTGAGCAGAAGCAAAATCGAACATTACTTCATCCGCTGAACCAAATCCTATCATTCGCTCTGCTGGAATTTCTTTATCAGTGTAAACATGGTCAAAACCAAGTGCCGGATATAGTTTTTCTCGACTCCAGTACGTAATGTCATCGGCATGATAAGTTGCTGTACCATAGCCATTCTTTTGCAAAGTACGCGGCAAAGAAGGTACTAGATCTCCATTAATAACATTTACTGTTGGATCCATACCTTCGGGATAAATGGACGTGTGCATAAGCCATTCTGCGTCAGAAGTATTGCCAGCCCCGATTTGCTGATACACATTATCGAAATAAGTACTATCTTTCAGTAAGGTATTTAAATTCGGTGTAATTTCTTGACCATTTACTTTTCTATTGATCACAAAGCCTTGAAGCGACTCGACTTGGATAACAAAAACATGGCGATCCTTAGCAATACCGTAGGAGTCATGCTCATGCGCTGTAACATAATCATTCCCTTTTAGTTTTTCGACATCTCGTTCTGATAAATTAACATCTGAAGCAAGTGCGGTACCGAAGCTGCGTGTGAAAACCTGCACCGCCTGCGATTGTAAATAGCCGTTCTCTTTTGCGAAATAAGAAACGTCAATAAGTGGTTGTCTAAAAGCGAGTAGAGTTGTAATAATACCAATACTGCCAAATAGGATTGCCAGCCGTCTATTTACGCTAGCTGAAGGTTTAATCTTTTTGTTATTAAAATAACGTGCAATCGGTAGAATAAGTAGAATATCCAAGAAAAACAGGAAATCATAGGGCTTGCTCAGAAGGCCTACTGTACCTCCTACGGAGTTCGATTGATAAATTTGTTGTAAGTCATAATAAGATGGAATAGTTGAGAAATAGCGTGTGTAATAAATAATCGCGATAAATAAAACTGACAATATCGTATTGAATACAAAAATACCCGTCCATGTCCGTTTTTTCACAAAGAGAACGACGAGGGAAAGTAGGAATGCCCATAATGGAAATTCAATGAGTGCGATATGAAAGACAGATTTATTATGAAATACGACGGTGCGAAATGCGATGATTTTTAGGAAAAGTAATCCCATAACCAGGGTGGTTGGGTGTGTTAGAAAGGGCTTTACTTTACTGATGAACGTATTCATATTGAGCACCTCCAAATAGAACTATCTTTTAGTATAGTGTAACAAAGATGTTTTTTGATGGGAAATGAAATGAGAGAAGTAAAAGGTATTACTTTATAATGAAGGGAATAAATTGAAGAGCCGGTCAAGCTGGTTACATATATATAGTTATTGAGCTTTATCAGTTGAAATCAAGAGTTCCATTGAACCGCTACGGCTACCCCAGTTAAGGCTCCTTCGCTAGTGGCACTAAAAGTATAATCGTCTTCCATGGGTCGATTTGGTATGCAGATACAAGGTGTGATAGCTGTATTTGGGGTGAATTTTTAAAAAA
>DYWT01000316.1 GCA_020742515.1 Sporosarcina psychrophila | reverse complement strand
GGATTTGTAAAACAAAACTAATGACTCCTGAGTACGCCGTTTAGATTACTCATGCTAGTTAACTCATATTTTACTTTAATTTTCAAATTTTACTGATTTGAGAAGTTTCCAAAAATGATTTTTAATCCGTTTTGTATCTGCATCACAATTTGTTGTCCAATCACTGCATCTATGATCAAATAAAATCCCCAACGCTTTATCACTGTTTTTATGTTTAATGAAGCCTATATTTGAATAGACAGGAATTTTTTCCTCCCCTTCTTCACCAACCTCGGAGATCATTTCACCATAATAATAGACATTTTTTTCATCGTCGCTTTTACTATATTCACCTTCGAAACCTGAAAATCGCGTCAAGTGTTTCAATCCATACTCCTCAGAGTCTGGGCGATCTTCAAATTGGGCAAATAAGCCGTAAGAAATATTTTTTTGTTCTTCTTCCCATGCATATGAAAATCGTTCCCAGTGTTTTTCTCTTTTCTCATAAAAAGTTTTAGATAGTGTCCCATCCACAGGTATCCACATCGTATATGCTTCTGTCCATGGCTTAAAGGCATAATGCCCTTCTTCAACTTCGTCAGTTGAAACGAGGAAAGAACGTGTATATTCATCTTGTGCTGCAATTGTATCTGGAAGGTCCGTTTTGGTTTCCTCATTATCTCCCGGCTTCTCCATATCTGCACATCCGCCTATCAAAGCCGCTAAAACTATCAAAATTGTCATTTGTAATCGTTTCAACTTGTAGTCTCCTTCCAATTGAACCCTTAAATAGGCCTTTATAAATTTACATAAAATTCCCTCTCTAGTAATAAGTATAACAGGGATAATCTCCAGTCAAAGAACTCTGCTATTTGGAGCGATCTCTTCGACTCACTTGAATATATAGCACCTGTTTCATTTGGTGAAGTACCAAGCTTCCCACTCCAAAATTGATGCTACAGAAGATTGGTTGAATACTTTGGAGATTTCGTTGGACATTTTACGGGTTTGGTTGGATGCTTTACGAATTTTGTTGGAAACCCCATTCTATGTTGGACACTTCCGTGAAATGGTTGGACACAAAACGCGGGGTGACAGTCACCGAGTCAATTCTGACACAATTTACTCATGAAAAATGAACCTCCATTTAATTGCCAAAATCCTAGTAAGTATAAAGTCACCGATTCATCCGTTTTAAAGGGAACATGCTACCATTTCAGCAAGTAAACTAAACACTCACTTTACTTATATGCACGTTACCTATAGCATTAAATGCAAGGTTATTTGTCAAATCACCTTAGATACTCCTCCCTTGTTCAGCAAATAACCTCCAAAAATAAGGAGGGAAATTGCAATGAAGAAAACCGCGATACTTTTCTTTTCTTTACTCTTGGCCCTTTCCACCATCAGTGGATTTCAGAGATCCACGTCGGCAGAAGAACTGCACGACACGGAATTGTGGAATGTACTGAAACCTCTCGATACGACTATCTCTTTTCTTAACACCGGCGCGCATCCCGACGACGAACGAAGCGATTTATTAGCCTACCTGTCCCGAGGGCTAGGCGTGAAAACGTCCAGCTTAATCGCGAATCGCGGGGAAGGCGGGCAAAATGAAATTGGAACTGAGCTCGGGAATGCATTGGGAATCATTCGCTCCCAGGAAATGAAAGAAGCTGCGAAAATCACCAATGTGAAAGCGTATCATTTAAGTGAAACGACTTCCGATTCCATCTATGATTTCGGGTTTGAAAAGACACCTGAAGAAACGCTGAAAAAATGGGGTGAAGAGGTCACCTATGAAAGGTTGATCCGCTTTATTCGCAGTTATCAGCCTGATATTGTCATGCCTTCATTCAGAAATGTCGACTCCCAGCACGGACATCACAGGACGATTTCTATTTTGACGGAAAAGGCATTTAATGACGCTGCCGATCCAACGATTTTCCCGGAACATCTTAGGGCAGGCATAATGCCGTGGCAAATCGAGAAACTTTACTTACCGGCTGCATCAGCGGAAACTGCCACTCTCGGTATTGAAATCGGCATGTATGATGAGATTTACGCAATGAGCTATCCGCAACTGGGCGAAGCTTCCCGCTTTATGCATAAGAGCCAAGGTATGGGATCTACGATTCAAGTCGAGCCACGGACCGTTAATTTAGAATTAATTGATACTGCTTTTGATCAAACAGAGGACGCTTCTTTATTTGCAGGAGTCCCTTACGACTTCTCGGACTTGGCAAAGCAAATTGAAAACACGGATAAAAGCTTAGCAAAAAAATTCATTTCCCTGCAAAACGAATTGGAAAAGACGCAACTTGCCTACCCAGATCGTTCAGCAGTTCTTGAACTTTCTCAAAAAAGCTTGAAAGACGTTCGCCATTTAATTTTGGATGTGAATAAATCCAAGCTTCCTAAAGCCACAAAAACCAAATTGCTCAGCAAACTTAAAACGAAAAACGATCAATTGCAAGAAACATCCTATATCGCCTCAGGTGTAGAGATTGTTGCAACATTACCCGACAACGTTCTGACGGCTGGTGAAGAAACGACTGCAACAGTCACGATTACGAACAATGGCACAGCTAATTTGAAAAATCTTTCGCCTTCCATTACATCCATTGAGGGCTGGGAGATTGTCCAAACGTCTAACGTGTCGACTTTGAAACCTGGTGAATCCGCAACAATTGATTTCAAAGTGAGTGTTCCGAAAGATGCAACTTATTACCACGCGTACAAAAAACCTGCCCTAGAAGCTGAGCTTACCTTTAAAGAGCTTGGCGAAGAAGTTCGTCATATTCAGAACTTCGAAGGAACCGTTGCGGTTCTGCCTGAATTCAGCGTGACAACAGATCCGACCAGTGTTGTGGTGAATACACTTCATCCCCAACAAGAAATCCCCGTAAAAGTGCAAGTGAAAAACTACCATAACGGCGCTG
>DYWT01000315.1 GCA_020742515.1 Sporosarcina psychrophila | reverse complement strand
TATCCAACTGCCGCTCTCCACCGAACCCAGCTTTCATTGCAGCATACTTTGCCTCCAATACAGGTAAAGACATTTTTTGTTCTGGCGTTAGGCGTCTGATAGCTGCTCCCAATCCTTCAAGAAGCAATGGTTCTTTTCTTTGCTTACTAATGAACTTCTTCAGCCTCCTTGCTAGTTTTTGATGACCACTCGATAAAACCTTACCATATTCAGATAAATGAAACTAGAGTAATAAAAAGTATTGGACAAAAATCTAAATTATTTGATTTTATGACCATCTCTAGGTAAATTATGCTCCCCATGCGTCGGTTTATGACCGGCACGAGGCACCGTATGACCGTCTTCAAACAATCTATAGCACGCTCTATCCTTTAATCGATCATGATATTCGAACAATTGAGCGGATACCTAGTGAAGAGAGCGTATAAATTGGAAGTTATCTTTGAAGCTCCAATTTCCCGCCAATCTTTTCAAAAAGTTCATCTCACGGTACACTAACATCAACCAACGGAAGGAATGATCCTATGAAAATAACACCTATCGGGATATGGGGCGGTTACCCGAAAGCGAATAGCGCCACATCGTCCTTTTTAATTGAACACGATGGTTTTCACTGCCTCATTGATTGCGGCAGTGGCGTTATTTCCTCATTGCAAAATTATTTACCGTTAGAAAAGCTGGACGCTGTTGTCATCAGCCATTATCATGCTGACCATATTGCAGATCTTGGAAGCCTGCAATTCAGCAGGATCATTAATTTCTATTTAGGCAATCAAGCTCCCCCATTGCCGATTTATGGGCATATGGAGGATCAAGAGAATTTCGAAAAACTTTCGTACCAAGATCAGACAATGGGCATTGGTATCACTGAGGATAGGGTTGTTCAAATCGGCCCGTTTGACGTATCTTTTTGCCGGACCATACATCCTGTTTATTGTCTAGCCATGAAATTCACCGTGGGCGACCGTTCCATCGCTCTCACCGCAGATACGGAATGGCGGGATGAACTCGTCGATTTCGCACGCGGTACTGATTTGTTAATCAGCGAGGCGAATTTGTATGAAGAACACCTCGGTAAGGCACCGGGACATCTGGCAGGCAGTGAAGCTGGTAAGTTGGCGAAATTGGCCGGAGCGAAGCAACTTGTGCTGACCCACTTGCCCTTGCACGGAAATATCAATGAAATTCTGGATGCGGCGGTTGCTATCTATGATGGGCCAGCTGAACTCGCTGAAGTTGGAAAAACATACAAAATATAAACGAGATAAATCATTTTCCCCATAGAAAAAGGGCTGTTGAGGAACAGCCCTTTACTTCAATCGTCATCGCGGTCTTTTTCAAACTTCAGTACTTTACCTGAAATTGCGTCGATGTCGAAATCATATTCATATGTGCCATCATTAATTTCGATTTCATAGATTACACGGCCATCTTCATTATCCAATTCAATGTCCGTCACTGTCCCTTTTGCTTGTTTCATCGCAATTTTGACAGCAGCTTTTTCCGTTATGAATTTACCATCAGTAACGATAACTTTATCATCAGAATCATCGTCATTGTCATTGTCTTTATCCGTGCGTAATACTTTTCCTGTTTTCGCATCAATGTCTAGATCATATTCAACACTGCCCGATTTAACCTCAACTTCATAAATATCGCCTGAACGTTCACGGTCCAATTCAATCTTTGTCACGTTTCCATCGACTGATTTTACAGCAATCGCCTCAGCTTCTTCAATCGTCAATAGATCTTTCGATGTCGCTGCCAAACTGTGTCCCGTGTTTCCAGCCATTGCAACCCCACCTATTACAAGCACACCAGCCAATGCCGGGATAGTCATCCATTTCTTCATCTTGTATCTCCTCCTTTTGTTATTACCTTCATATTACCTGTTGAACATGAGAGGACATTGTGAGGATTATTAGAATTCGATGAGAATCAATCATCCCATGTGACGGACATCACTTTTCCTGAAATAGCATGAATTTGGAAGGTGCCTTCCCGGTCGTCAGCCGATTCAATTTCGATGAGGTAATAGCCTCCGTCATTCGTTTTTTCATACGATACATCATCTACTTCACCTTTAAGTTGTTTCTGTGCAATTGCGATTGCCTTTTCCTTCGTAATTAACACGTTTTCTTCTATCGTTTCTTTCACGTTTTCGGAGATTGTTTTCCCTGTGTTCGCGTCAACCGTCACTTTTGTAAACTTCGGGTCTTTCGACAGCTTCACTTCGTAAACCGGAACTTCTTCGCTTGTATTCAATGAAATCCGTTCAACTTCCCCGCTATACTTCTCCGCAATAATTCCCTTTACCTCGGCCTCGGAAAGTACTTGCGGAACCTCTTCCTTCTTTTCACCGGTTTGTAAGAGCGCTATAACACTCCCCGTCGTTGCATCGATTTCAGCTGTATATGACGCCCCACTCCGGCTCATTTCCGCTTTATATACACCGTCCTCCATGGCAATCTGATTGACAGTTCCACCATACATGCTCTCAAGCTGAGCCCGGATTTCATCAGCCGCTATTGGCGCCTTCTTGTTAATTAAACTACCTATATATAATCCGCCCGCCGTTAGAATAACAATAGTTAACAGGGTTGGAATGAACCAAGACTTTTTAAAAAATTGCATACTAGTTGCCTCCTCTCGTTCATCATACGATGGGAACATTAAAATTCGGTGAGAATTCGTTTTTTGGGAATGATGATTCGAAATGTCGTCCCCATTCCAACGACACTCTCGATTTTCAGTTCCGCACCAAGGCCGTCTGCAAGTTCCTTTGCAATTGCCAATCCAAGTCCGGTGCCACCCGTTTTTCGGTTTCGGTCTTCATGAACCCGATAGAAACGATCAAAAAGGTGCGGGAGGGCTTCTTTAGGGATGCCATTACCGTAGTCGATGACGGCGATGGAAATGGCGGTTTCTGATACAGAAATAGTTGTTTTAATTTCCCCGGCGCTATATTTCCGTGCATTATCAAGCAAAATAAATAGAAGCTGTCTGAGCTTATCCATGTCTGTTACAGCGACCGCCGGACCATTTTCTTCAAAAATGAAATCTCTTGTATATGCTTGTCGCATCGGTTGTAAAGTCTTTTCGACTAACGCATTAATATCAGTTTCCGCGAAATTAAATGCGGTTTGTTCCTGATTTCTTGCCAAGTGAAGCATTTGCTCAATCATATCCTTCATCCGAATTGATTCATTCAGAATAGCCTCGACTGCCTCTTCTGCTACTGAACGGTTATCAAACCCCCGGCGTGATAAAAGCCGAGCGTAGCTTTCAATAACTGTGAGTGGTGTTTTTAATTCGTGTGAAGCGTTGGAAACGAACTGTTCTTGCTTTTTAAAGTTGCTCTCAAGCTGTCCCATCATATCATTGAACTCATGGCCCATCTGTGCCATTTCGTCCTTCCCTTCAGCCGATACATCGATTTTTTCGTATTTCCCTGTTCGGCGGCTTTGTGTCATCGTTTTAATTAGATTATCGATGGGTTGTATAACGATACGGCCAAGCGCAGCGCTCGAAACCGTAATCGGAATCATCGCAATGAGGGTCACTCCGAGGAGAATTAGCTTAAGCAGATTTAAATTATGTTTTACATCACCCAGAAGTTGAAGCATTTGCAGTTCAACCACTTTACCGTCTGTCCAAATGACCGGTTCACGCATAGAAAGTACGGGAGTGTTATCAAATTCGCCGATTGAATAGTGTTCTTTTGGAGCTATTTCAGGATTGTAGCGCTCAATTCCTTCAGCCGTTTGGGTCCTTACTTTTACCTTGCCAGTTGGATCGAGAATACGAACTGCTCCATTCGAAGGAATGTAGGCGCGAAGCACTGTCGCTGGATCATTTTTTTCGGTCATCTTGCTGAGAGAGGCAATAAGCTCATTCGATTGCGTTTTCAGCTGATGGTATTGTGTGTCATATGCCATTTTTTCGTACACAAAATAAATACCCGTGTTTGTCAATGTTAATATGACGAGCATTAGCAGCGTGGAAAAAAGATGGATTTTCGTTTTAAGCCTCATTAGCTTGTTCCTTTAATACATATCCAACACCCCGAACGGTCTGAATAAGGGACCTTTTTTCCCCTTGTTCAATCTTCTTTCGGACATATCTGATGTACACGTCCACAACATTTGTATCACCGTAATAATCGAATCCCCAAACGGCATCCAGTAATTGTTCGCGTGAAAGTACTTGGTTCGGATGTTTCAGCAGATGAAGCAAAAGATCAAACTCTCGTGGTGTTAATTCGATGGAACGCCCATTTCTTTTTACTTCACGTGTCTGCTCGTGAAGCGAGAGACCTGCGTACTCGAGGAGATGTTCGTCTTTAGCTTCTACCGGCTCCACAGGTTTCGAGAATCTGAGTGCCGAACGAATCCTCGCAAGCAGTTCGTCGATTTCAAAAGGTTTCGTCACATAATCGTTTGCTCCCAAGTCAAGCCCTGCTACTTTATCTTCAACATTGCTTTTCGCCGTCAACAAAATGACAGGCGTGTCTACTTCTGTTGCTCGAATCCGCCGTAAGACGTCTAGCCCATTCAATCCGGGTAACATAAGGTCTAACAGAACGAGATCCCACTGTTGTTCACGATATTTAATAAGCCCGTCTGGCCCTGTATGAGCAATGCCCGTTCCATATCCTTCAAACTCAAGCTCAAGCTGAAGAACACGTGCGATATTTTCTTCGTCTTCGATGATTAAAATCTGCTCTTTCATACCAATTCACCTGCCACTTTTTCTTTCATCTTAACAGATTCAGACAAAAAATAGAGACCTTCACTATTTCCGAAGGTCTCCATTTTCCAGTTATTTTAGCCTGTGCATGTTTCCAGACTTTCATTCTCGATATACATACTCTTCACTAGCTTTTCCAGCATAATGGGCATTTCGACAAAAGCACTGTCGACGTGTAATCGTTCGGTCCGTTGATGAGCGTCTTTTCCGAATGGACCTACATTTAGTACCGGCGCTTTCAGCTGAGCCATCTCAGTAAAGGGAATGCTGTATGTGTCGCCCCATACCGGTGTGTTACTTTCAAATGTAGTCCAGCCGTTTGCGTCATCTTCGTATTGAACGTAGCTGAGGTCACAGATACCATTGAAGTAATGCATTTGGCCAATTTTATTACCCAATTCTTTCGCCGCATCCTTCATTAACTCAATCGACTTTTTAACAAGCGGGTCAGATGACGAATTCACTGCAGGATAGTATGGCGGTGCGTAAAGAAGCACAGTTGCCGGTGCAAGTTCCTGGCATTGAATCATAAGATTGTCGACGATACGAAGTGACTTTTCACGGTCATCCCAATCAGCGTTTTCTAGCGTTTCTTGTTTCAAGCGTTCAACTTCCTCATGCCCCAATTTTTGAATGGCATATTCGAGTAGTTGCTCGTAGCGGAATACCCTTACTTCCCCCACACCCTTCACTTGTTCACGTTCACAAATAACTTTATATCTATCATTGCAAGCATCCATCGCTTCAGTTGCTACTTGCTCGAACAAATCCATCACTTCTCCAGCAGTGCGCTTAAACAGAAAAACATTATAAAGGGCAACTGCACGATAAGGCGTTTGCGTCGAGTATTGCAATTTCAAATCTTTTTGTTGCAATGAAACCGGTAACGGCGTAGTTTCTCCCAGATCGGTTTCGCGGAATAGTTCATTCCATTCCATACGTTGCGTCAAGAATGAAGCGATATAATTTGCTGTCATACCTTTGAGCGGCTCACCGACATGCGTTTCTTTTCCATAAAACAATGCTGCCGGCATTATTTTACCGATAGTTCCTGAGTAGATATATTCTTCTATATCTGTCGGACTTTGAGAAAATGAAGGTTCGCCATTTAAAAATAGTTTATACGTCAGCCCTTGTTCTTCGCGGATGCGGACAAGTTCTTTCACTGCCGCACGCATTCCCGCCGAGTTCACTTCTTCATCCGGGACGGTCGTTAGCAACAAATTGATCGGCCACTTTTCGACACTCGCTTTTTCGATTAGCTGCATATGAAGGGCAAGCCCCATTTTCATATCCATCGTACCACGGCCAAATAAGTAATTCCCGGTCTCCAGGTCAATACGGGCATCTTCCGGGAGATCAGCATTGTGCTTGGGCTCAGATAACATTTTTGTCAGCATCTCCGGATAAAATGCAAATGGTTCCAAAACACCGTATTCTTCAGTCCAAACAGTATCGAAGTGACTGATAAGTACAATAGTTTCTGTTGCTTCTGGATGCTTATACAAAGCAGTGAGGGCTTGACGACCGAGACCCGCATCGTGAAGCGCCAACTGATGCGGATTATCTATGAAATAAGTTAGTTCATTTAATTTCGCCTCTAACTTTGGAGCAAATGTGTTCTCCCCTTCGGTTAACGTGCGGCTATCCCAGCTCACGAGTTCACATAACAATTCGCGAAGTGTAGAGGGCGTCCCCCATCGTAATTGGTTCATAATAATTCTCCTTTAATTCATGGTTTTCGCTTCAGTTTCAAGAATAACCTTGTGCCTTTTTTCTAACCTCAACTTATAAAACAGCATACATGCCACGAAGAATCCGATACCATAGTAGAGGCCCGTGCGCTGAGTTGGATCGAATGCCAGAAAGATAAGGATTAGTAAACAAAATGCGATACAAAACAGCGGGACATAGGGATAGAAGGGAACTTTATATTTCAGATCTACCAACTTTCCACCCGCTTTTAAATAGTGACGACGGAACATCAATTGGGATGTTGCAATCCCCATCCACGAAATTGTAACGGATATTCCTGCAATCGACATGAGCAAAACGAACACCGCTTCCGCTTCCATGACACTTGTCAATAATGATAAAAGGGAGAATGACATTGTGAAGATTAGGGCATTAAGCGGAACTCTCCGTTTCGAAAGACGCCCGAACATCCTAGGTGCCATCCCTTCATTTGACATTGCCCATAGAAGACGTGTTGACGCATATAGACATGAATTTCCGACCGACAAAATCGCCGTCAAAATGACAAAGTTCATAATGCCCGCCGCGTATGGGACACCGGCAATTTCCATTAATGTCACAAAAGGACTAGCGAGCAAACCAAGTTCGGATGCCGGGAAAATGGCAGATAAGACGATAATTGAAGCAATATAGAAAATTATTATTCTAAAAATTATAGTTCTAATGGCTTTCGGAATGTTC
Organism: Sporosarcina psychrophila; assembly: GCA_020742515.1. Classification (GTDB taxonomy): domain Bacteria; phylum Bacillota; class Bacilli; order Bacillales_A; family Planococcaceae; genus Sporosarcina; species Sporosarcina psychrophila_B. The sequence continues at coordinate 1,104 of DYWT01000315.1, read as the reverse complement.
TTTTCAGGATTTTCAGTTTCCCCTGCCGCAATTCCAACCAGCTCCGAGCCTTGATAGGAGAAAATGACATTCATCATTGTTACAAACACAATCGCGATGCCGGCAGGAAATAACCCAGTAGGGGCTAAGTTTGCTAAAAATGGTGTTGCACGATCTTCCATCGGAATAAAACCAAAGATCGCAGCAAATCCAATAACTAAAAACAGAATAACTGCAAGAACTTTAATACCGGCAAACCAGAATTCAGCTTCTGCAAAGCCTCTTGTCGACAAAGCGTTCAAAGAGAATAGAAGAACCATAAATACCAAACACCAAATCCAAATAGGGACATTTGGGAACCAATGTTGCATAAGAATTCCAGCAGCAGTAAATTCTACTCCCGCAGTGGCCGCTGAACCTACAAAATACATCCAGCCAAGTGAAAAGCCTGCCGAAGGACTGATATACCGCGTTGCATATGTCTGGAAAGAGCCCGTCACCGGCATATGGACAGCCAGTTCCCCAAGACAGACCATAACCATATACAAAATTAGACCACCGAATAAATAACCAAGCAGAGCTCCTCCTGCACCGGCTTGATTAATTGTGTAACCGGCATTCAGGAACAAACCTGTCCCGATAACGCCTCCAAGAGATAACATAAACAGATGGCGACTTTTCATGGAACGCTTCAATAGATTGTCTTGCGGTTGTTCCCCTTTGTTCGGCATGTCATTTCCTCCCCTGTTTGCCCTTTCATTCTTCTATAGCGCTTAGAAACGTAATGACAGACAGCTCAATCCCCCATCATGTTTTTGCACTTCAGACATTTCCAGTTCAATTGTTTCATAGCCAGCTTCGTTCAACTTTCGCTTTGTTTCTCCATATCCACTTGGGATAATGACATAATCATTGACATGAATACAGTTAGCAGAGTATTCGTCTTCCTTGCCAATGACGATTTTGTCATATGAGTCAAATGCTGGATGATCAACGAATTCCCCTGCAACAACCATCTTGTTATCTCCTAAATAAGCAATTCCAGTTTTTAAATGGAAAAATTCTTTTAACGGAATAATCGTCGCTATAAACCCTTCTTGTTCCAAAATACCTTTTAATTGAAGT
>DYWT01000314.1 GCA_020742515.1 Sporosarcina psychrophila | reverse complement strand
ATAAAGCGAAGAATAAGGCCAGGATGATTCCGATCGGCACCGTGTATAAGACAAACATTCCGGTTGCTTTCATACTGTTGATAAATTCAGTTGACTCCAGTAAATATGAATAATTTTCTAAGCCTACCCATATTGCTGCATTGCCGTTTTGGTCTGTTAAGAAAAAACTCAAGTAAATTGTTCTGAACATCGGATAGAAAACAAACACCGAGAATAAGATGATCGACGGCAGTAAGTAAAGAAGTGCGGTTCTGCCATTCAATGTTTTTCTCCACATTCCTGGCTTTTCAAGTGTGCTCATAACAGCACCTCTTTGCCAAAGACGAAGTTTCCGAGGTCTGTCGGCTGTTTAATTATCTCTCCTGATTCAGCTTTAAATAGACAGATCGCACCGTAATCTACGAGGATAGGAATGGAATCGCCAATATCGAGATGCCATTGCCCACTCCATTTCGCCATCCATTCGTTGGCACCAAGTTTAAAGGAAAATACAGTTTCATTTCCTAAAATTTCTACGTTCGTCACATCGACATATAGCTTGTCTTGTTCGGGTGTATCTTTTAATGCCGGGCGCAAATGTTCAGGACGAATTCCTGCAATGAGCTGGTACTCTGGCAGTTCAATAATCTCTCCAGCCGGAACCGACAAACGCAGTACGTCTCCAATGACTATTTCTGACACTTTCTTGTCGACATCAGCATTCGCTAAATTCATGGGCGGAGAACCGATGAATGTCGCGACGAATGGATTGGCCGGATTATTGTAGATATCAATCGGTTTACCAATCTGCTGGATTTTCCCTTCATGAAGAATCATAATTCGATCCCCCATCGTCATCGCCTCGACTTGGTCATGTGTAACGTAAATCATTGTAATACCAAGTTTCCGCTGAATCCGTCTGATTTCCGTGCGCATATGTGCCCGCAGTTTCGCGTCCAAATTGGATAGTGGTTCATCCATAAGACAGATAGGCGATTCACTTACAATGGCACGTGCAAGCGCAACACGTTGCCGTTGTCCACCTGATAGTTCGCGAGGTTTCCTCTGTAAAAAATCTGTTAATCCAAGCATATCCGCCACTTGGGCTGCCCTTTCCCGCTGTGCAGCTTTCTTCACTTTTTTCACATCGAGTCCGAACGTAATATTTTGCTGAACCGTCAAATGGGGATAGAGTGCATAGTTTTGGAATACCATTGAAAGGTCCCGTTTATCGGGCGATAAATGATTTGCTACCTTATCTCCGATTTTAAGCGTCCCACTTGTAATATTCTCCAGGCCAGCAATCATTCGCAGCATTGTGCTTTTTCCACAACCGGATGGACCAACAAGGACAAAAAACTCGCCAGGTTCAATCGTTACGTCTATATTGGAAATAACATCTATTTGTTTATCGTAAGACTTCGACAAGTTAATAAGTTCTACTTTTTTCACAAATTCAATCCCTTTCCAATAGAAAGTCCGCTCTTATTTATGGATTTTCAAGGTGTTTTCTTCTGTCTCTTGGTATAGCCTACTATAATTGGATACACCATCTATTATTATTTACGGATTCTTTATAAACATTTACAATTCTCATACAAACGAGGAGTGATTGCGATGAAAAAGATGCTGCTGTTGCTCTTACTTCTATCGTCACTGGGGTGCATGAACCCCGCTGTTGAACGTTCGCTTCTGCCTGAAGATGAATTCCTTGTCATCGCGCATCGCGGGGCGTCCGCTTATGCCCCCGGTCACACAATAACTGCCTACGAAATGGCTGTTCAGATGGGCGCAGACTATATCGAACTTGATTTACATATGACGAAAGACGGCAAGCTCGTCGCCCTGCACGATTCAGTGGTGACATTTCCTGAAGCTGAACAGGCTGTCGCTGATATTACGCTGAATGAACTTCAGTTATACTCTCCGGGGAAGGATTTTAATGAAGAGAATCCCCGGTATGCCTCTCCAAGTTATGCGAATTTACGTGTCGTTGAGCTGGAGGATATTTTGGTTCATTTCGGAGATTCGGTTAACTATTACATTGAAATGAAATCGCCTGACACGAATATTGGCATTGAAGAGGAACTGGTTCGTCAGCTTCGTGCTCACGATCTCCTCAATAAGCAAGGAAGACTACCATCAATAATCATTCAATCTTTCAATAGTGACAGTTTAAAAAAAGTCTTTGCCATGGAACCTTCCATTCCGCTGATTAAGCTATACACTTTCAAGCAGAAAGCGCATCTCTCAAAAAAAGAACTGCAAGATCTTAAACAATATGCATCAGGCATCGGTTTGAACGTAGATTCAGTAACAAAAAAGTTCGTTGAAGCGACACATAAGGAAGGGTTGGATGTCCATCCATTTACCGTCAATGATGAAGAGACAATCCGCACACTTATTGAAATTGGTGCAGATGGTGTATTTACAGATACACCCGATATCGCAGTTCGTGTGGAAGGTGAAGAAAGCAGTAAGGATGCAAAATAAGATCCTTACTGCTTTTTGTCACGTGCAGATTCCATCACTTCTGAATAGGGTACCTGCGTTATTGTCATTAAACTTTGACTGGTTCCCTAAGAACCGTTTTCAGTACCTTGCCGCTGGCGTTTCGCGGAAGTGTATCAAGAAATTCGATGACAGCCGGAATTTTGAAGGATGCTAGCTGTTTTTTACAACGATCGCGAACTGCTTGTTCAGTAAGCTTCTGTCCCTCTTTCAATACAATGAATGCTTTTACCACCTCACCATACACCTCATGTGGTATACCGATGACCGCAGCTTCGAGCACT
>DYWT01000313.1 GCA_020742515.1 Sporosarcina psychrophila | reverse complement strand
TTTTAAAAGGATTAGCTTTAGACAGTCCAATAAGTGGAGTGATGAATACCACACCTATTTGTGGAGAAGTTGGGAAGCAATCATTCTACTATAAGAAACAGATGCGGGAGCGTAAATTAAAGCAACTTCCCATTGTTTCAAAAAATAATGTACTACAACGTATTTTATTTTCCAGTGATTTAGAGTTAGCGACTAAAAAAGACAACAAAGTTATTTTGATGGTAGGTGGGCTTGGGACAAGACTTCATCCATTGACTGAAACTGTACCGAAACCGATGTTGAACGTTGGAAGTAAGCCTATATTAGAAACTATCATTGAGAGTTTCGAAGAATTTGGTTTTACTAACTTTATATTATGTGTTAATTACAAAAAAGAAATGATTATGGATTATTTTCAGGATGGCTCTCATCTTGGAGTCAACATCGAATACATTGAAGAAACGAAAAGACTTGGTACAGCTGGGGCATTATCTTTATTAAATGAAAAGCCAATCGAGCCTTTCTTTGTGATGAATGGTGATTTATTGACAAAAGTAAACTTTGAACAGTTACTTGATTTTCATAATGAATCGCATACGGCTGCAACGATGTGTGTACGTGAATATGAATATCAGATTCCATATGGTGTTATTGAAACGGATAATCATGAACTTGTGTCGATAGTGGAGAAGCCTATACATAAAAGCTTTGTAAATGCTGGTATCTATGTTTTGGACTCAGCGGTACTAGGATATGTACCTACAAGTGAATTTTATGGTATGCCGGATTTATTTAAGAGGTTGATGACTGAGGAGAATAAGGTTTCAGCTTTTCCACTACGGGAGTATTGGTTGGATATTGGTCGGATGGATGATTATGAGAAGGCAAATGGGGATTATAAGGAGACTTTTTATGATTAATGGAAAAAAAGTTCTGGCTATAATTCCTGCGCGCGGTGGTTCGAAAGGTATTGTAAGGAAGAATGTGCGCCAGCTGGCGGGCAAACCATTAATTGCCTGGACGATTGAAGAAGCGAAGAAGTCTAAGTATATCGATCGTTTGATAGTATCCTCTGAAGACGAGGAAATTATTGGAACTGCTATAGCATGTGGTTGCGATGTGCCCTTTGTACGACCAGATGAATTAGCACTGGATTCCACACCTGGAATAGATCCAGTTCTTCATGCATTGGAAGAAATTCAGGGATATGATTATGTAGTCCTTCTACAACCAACATCACCACTACGATTAGTTGAAGATATAGAAGGCTGCATTGAAAATCTTATGGAAACGGGATCACCAGCCTGTGTCAGTGTAACAGAGCCGGATTCATCTCCTTACTGGATGTACACGGTTAATGCAAAGGGAACAATGCAACCGCTTATTAAACAAGATGAACTTGTAACCCGACGTCAGGATTTGCCTATTGTTTACGGATTGAATGGAGCAGTGTATGTCGCTCAAACAGAATGGTTGCAAAAAAGTCAATCCTTTTTGACGAAGGAGACAACGGTGTTTGTTATGCCGAAGAGTAGATCGTATGATATTGATACGGAAGAAGACTTTTTGTGGTGCGAATGGATGTTGAGAAAATAAACGATAGTATAAAACCAATGTAAAGAAACAGTGAATTAGCAGGGAAGTTATCCATCATGTATATTGATAGTGTTTTTCACTGTCAATTTAAATAGCACAGCACTCCTATTTCACCTTTTACAGCATTCTTGTTTTCTGACATGATACTATCAGAGATTAAGCTATGTAAAAACATTGAAAAGTAGTCTAATCACAAGATGGCGTTACATTTTTCACCAAGGTGGATAGGCTAGAGTAATTACGAATGAGAATGTGATGTTGTCGTGAAAATTGACTAATCTTAACAAGAGAGTTCTTTGAAGTTCGTTTAGTCTTTATCGGCTTCATCTGAGTTAGAACAGGATACAGGATTTTATACAAAAGTGAATGAGGAAAATGATAACTGGAATTTTCAAAATTTATGCATCTAGAAATATTGTGAATTCCCGGTTATTAGTTTAATTGGCAATATCCTATACATATTTTGAAGGGAATTAAAATGGCCGAAAATCAAATTATAACTATACCGGCACAACTGACCGTAATCTGTGAATTGATTTTTTGATTCCGAATTCTGGAGTGAAGCCCAAAATAGGTTTGTTGATTTTTGTTCCCAGTTTTGGTGGTAATATCGATTCTAGTGTATATAAAAAATGAGTGATATCTTTGCAGGTAAGTATAACCTAGTGACGTTAAAATGCTCTTTTTTCGGAGACGGATTTATGTAATGGGCAGAAAGTTTTAACATAAAAAACGGTGAAATCGAAAAATCGGGGCACCTTAATGCAAAAGGGTAGAAGAATTTCGGAGAAACCCATCAGAGCTATTTAATTTACTATCGTCCAAATCAGTAACACTTCCATTGGTAGTGAAAATTGATGAAAACCAAACCAACATTAATGATATGGGTTTGATGCAAGCAATCGATATTGTAACAGCATTGGAGACAATTAAAATCATATTATAAGAAAGTGACTTATCTGTTAATAAATAAAAAGTCTTATGCAATGGCCATTCTCACTGGGCCTATCTTTTGCATTTAAGTAATCGGTTAGCTCCTCATTTATTTTCGTACATAGTTGATAATTCAGCTTGGATTGAGCCAGTCTACTTATCAAGTAATCGTTATTTATCCCAACTGATTGGTTTGATAACTCTTCAAATTAAATTTGAATATCTTTCTAAAGAGATTATTTTAGACAAACGGGCATTGAGTCTCAATACAATCCATACTAATTTTGATAATAAGTCGAAGATAATTGCATTTCAGGAACAGACGATAATTTAATTGCTCATCGATTGAAAAGGAAGGTCGTTTCAAAAATTTAAAACGCGAAATTTGTATTGATTAATAAAAAGGATGTGGACCATCGTGTCTTCAAGTCTAATAAACACGGCTTGGATGCTGATTTCCTAAATAAGTTTGAGTTGGCATACGACAAAATGAGTGACTTCATAAAAGATTTACCACAAAAGTTTTCGATGAAATACAACTTTTAGAAACAAGGATTAGCGCGGATTATTTACATGGGTTACCTGTTTTTAGTTTAAGTGGGGTATCGCGTGAGGGACAGAAGATCCATCGATATATATGATACATTTTAAAAGCGAGTGGTTTTTGAGACCCTATTGGGGAGGGAATAATGGGGAGATATAGGATGATATTTACAGCAATTATAATCAAGTATACGGTGTGGTACATGGGATGTTGCTGCCGAAATAATCACTTAAGATCGAGAACAGCTAGATGCTGGACTGAGTGGCATGGGGACTGCTGTTGGTCATACTGTGAAGGCGGCGGGACACACGATTTGCAATATAGTTGAAAATGGAACGAATGTCGTAGGTGGTTTAGTTAATGAAGATGGCGAAAGATTGAAGCCAGGAACCAAGGGATTGGTGAAGGTCGGTGTGATAGGGGCATTGTCATTCGAAGTTATTGATATGATTGATGGAGTAGACGGCATTGATGCTAATCATTCTGCAAGTGTAGCATTACCGACTGCTGCCGGAGACGTGGCATTGGTGGATAATCTAAATTGTCATCATGTTGAGCCACACTGGAGAACAGCAGCGGATGGCACACAAATTTGGGTGGATGGTGACGATGATACTTCCGTGCATACGAACGAAGGTTGGAGTCAATCAAACCCCTATCTTAGAAGGAAAGGGTAATTACCTTGGATACCTAACATATTTAATCCCGTTAACGCGGTATTAAAGTGAGATTGGATTTATTAAACAGGGTATACCGTCTTTCAATAAATAAATAATTAAATAAATAAATAAATAAATAAATCTAAATTCATAGAACATCAGTGAACAGTAATAACTCGGTGGTGAATTAGGAAACCAAAATGAGGAGCTATCAGTAGTCCTCTTTTTTAAATCCTAATTTTGGTTACCTATACGCATTCCACTGTTCAGAAAAAAACTACAATTGCATAACGACTCATTGAAGTCAGTCAATTATGTGATTTATAATTTTTTTTGTATATTTACTTGGATGGGTGAAATTTTTGTCTTATTGTCTTGCATAGGTACCATTATATTACGGTAATCCGTAATCAGAAACGATGTTTCGGACAATAGCGCGGTAGCTTTGATTGAACTAGGTGATTTACTATATTATGAATTAAGATTTTGAGGAAAATAAACCAGCCGAATACGGCAACTATATTGACAAAAATCGTCCTGCAAGTTAGGAAACATATGTAGAACTGCAAGTGAGCATGGCAGCTGAGCTTACTAAACTTAGCGAAGCCTTCGAAAAAGAAAATTATATTCAAATAGGGAATATACTCCATGATGAACTGATTCCGAATTTTGATGTGTTGGAGGTAGAGATTGGGAAGACGATTGATGTAGCGCGGACTCGAAAAAATCTTAATTGATATTCCAAGTGTAAATTCCACTGGAAAAATGATTACAAAACAGCCGGTATCCATTGGTGAACTGAGCCCCATTTAATGGACAGTTAAAAAAAGTGACGTTTTAGTCTATGCTGCTATGAGATGACTTCGGTATTGAGCCGGAGTCATCTTTTTTAAATCCCATTGCTTACGTGTACAGTTGTAGT
>DYWT01000312.1 GCA_020742515.1 Sporosarcina psychrophila | reverse complement strand
GGATGATTAACCGGATGATGGAACAATGCGATTACCTCACAGCAACTGACAATGAAATGGAAACGCTTGAAAAAGTGACGGCTGATCAGCCGGAAGTACTTGCGAATGTCATTACGTACGTGGAAGAAATGTATGGTAAGGACGATGCGCAAGCAACTGCAGTCGTTGAAAAAGCACGTACACTTTCTAAAAACACACCCGTTCTCGGAATTACAGGAACAGGCGGAGCGGGGAAAAGTTCGCTTACTGACGAATTAATTCGCAGATTCCTTCATGAGCTCCCTGAAAAAAGAGTGGCAATCCTATCAATTGACCCAACGAAACAAAAAACGGGCGGGGCATTACTGGGCGACCGTATCCGTATGAATGCCATCTTCAACAAACGTGTATTCATGCGAAGTCTGGCAACACGGGGTTCCCGATCAGAACTTTCCGGAGCCATTAGAGACGTGATAGATATCGTGAAAACAGCCGGTTTCGACCTCATCGTTGTTGAAACAAGTGGAATTGGGCAAGGGGATGCAGAAATTACGGAAGTATCTGATGCTTCAATGTATGTCATGACAAGCGAATTCGGAGCGCCGACCCAACTTGAGAAGATTGACATGATTGATTTCGCAGACCTGATTGTCATCAATAAATTTGAACGTAAAGGTTCCGAAGATGCATTGCGCCAAGTGCAAAAACAGTATCAGCGCAGTCATCTCCTATGGGATAAAGAACTTGGTGAGATGCCGGTATATGGAACAATCGCAAGCCAGTTCAACGACAAAGGAACGAATTCGCTCTTTGCGGCACTCGTATCCGTATTGAATGAAAAATGCGGCCTTGACTGGGAAACGTCTTACGGACAGTTCGTCAAAACACAAAAACAAAATGTCATCATCCCGAACGACCGTCAGCAATACTTGCGTGAAATCTCAGACACGGTCCGTGGCTACCATAAAAAATCCATTGTCCAGGAAGCCCTTGCGCGCAAATTATTCCAGCTTGAAGGGGCCATTCAGACGGTCAACGAACAAGCACCGGACGATGCACTTATCACTTCACTGCAATCTCTTGCGGATGGCATTAAAGAAGAATTGACACCAGAATCAAAACGTATTCTTGCAAACTGGGAGAAGTTGAAAGAAGCTTATGCGGGTGATGAATTCATCACAAAAGTTCGCGATAAAGAACTGCGCACCGCTTTGACCACTACTAGTCTTTCAGGATTGAAAATCCCGAAAGTCGCGTTGCCGAAATTCAAAGATTACGGAGAAATTCTTCGCTGGGTTTATAAAGAAAACGTCCCGGGATCCTATCCATATACAGCTGGCGTATTCCCATTCAAACGCGAAGGCGAAGATCCAAAACGACAATTTGCCGGAGAAGGAACGCCGGAACGAACAAATCGCCGATTCCATTATCTATCGAAAGATGACGATGCAAAACGCCTATCAACAGCATTTGACTCAGTAACATTATATGGAGAAGATCCAGATGAACGCCCAGATATTTACGGAAAAGTCGGGGAATCTGGCGTCAGCATCTGTACACTGGAAGACATGAAAAAGCTTTATGAAGGTTTCGACCTGTGTGCACCGGCAACGTCTGTTTCCATGACGATTAACGGTCCGGCTCCGATTATACTTGCGATGTTCATGAATACCGCGATCGATCAGCAAGTACGCATCAATGAGGAAAAACTTGGTCGCGCTTTGACGGTTGAAGAATTCATCGAAGTTAAAGAAGGAACGCTTCAATCAGTCCGCGGCACAGTGCAAGCAGATATCCTTAAAGAAGACCAAGGACAGAATACATGCATCTTCTCGACGGAATTCGCACTGCGTATGATGGGGGATATCCAACAATACTTCATCGACCAAAAAGTACGTAATTATTACTCTGTGTCGATTTCGGGTTATCATATCGCGGAAGCAGGCGCAAACCCGATTTCACAACTGGCATTCACTCTGTCAAACGGTTTCACATATGTAGAATATTACTTGAGCCGTGGGATGAATATCGATGATTTCGCTCCGAACTTATCATTCTTCTTCTCGAACGGGCTTGATCCGGAATATACGGTTATCGGCCGGGTGGCGCGCCGCATTTGGGCAGTCACAATGCGTGAGAAATACGGCGCCAACGATCGTAGCCAAAAGCTGAAGTACCATGTCCAAACATCAGGACGCAGCTTGCACGCACAAGAAATTGACTTCAACGATATCCGCACAACGTTGCAGGCGCTTATGGCATTGCAAGATAACTGTAACTCGCTTCATACAAATGCCTACGACGAAGCAATTACAACACCGACGGAAGAATCAGTCCGCCGCGCGATGGCCATCCAAATGATTATTACGAAAGAACATGGCTTGTCAAAAAATGAAAATCCACTTCAAGGAGCATTCATTGTCGACGAATTAACGGACCTCGTCGAAGAAATGGTCTTGCGAGAGTTCGAAAGCCTAAACGACCGTGGCGGCGTACTCGGATCAATGGAAACACAGTACCAACGCGGTAAAATCCAAGAAGAATCGATGCACTATGAAATGAAAAAACATTCAGGCGAGTTGCCGATCATTGGCGTGAACACGTACCTGAATCCAAATCCGCCATCTTCAGAAGACGTCGATAACATGGAAATCGCGCGTGCAACAAAAGAAGAGAAAGAAACACAAATTCTCAACCTGCGTGCATTCAAAAGTCAACATGCCAATCAAACCGAAGAAGCCCTAAAGAAACTAAAAGAAACAGCAGTATCAGGCGGCAACATTTTCGCTGAACTAATGGAAACTGTAAGAGTAGCAAGCCTCGGACAAATCACCAACGCCTTGTATGAAGTAGGCGGACAATACCGCAGAAATATGTAATAAGAAATGCGGAAGCGGCCGTTAAGATGCGACAGGCATAAGACGGACAGGCGAAGCGGCGCCCTTTGCCCGGGAAGGATGCAGCTCAATACTTCTTAGGTGGACTGGCTTATGACCTGAGCATCTGGCCTCGTGCGACAATAAGTTGGGATGCAGTTCATTCCAACCCTGCTACATGAACTACCTACCATAGACTTAAAATCCGTGCAAACTTCGGTTTAGCACGGATTTTCATGTCTTTTACGTATAAAAACATGTAAGTAGTAACAAAACTTTTCTTTTTAATGGATATTGGTTGTTATAACCACGTATAATAATTATAGAAGGAATGACTGGGATGAGGTGTCGGTGTGAAATTGTATCTGCATATTTTGATCCTTGCCATCCTTGCCACACTTACTTTTCTACTATATGATAAAGGTTTAGGTGCAATCCCTTTTTTACTTACTGGAGCTTATTTGATTTTTATTTGTGTGAAAGAACTTCGGCATTTCAAAAAGAGTAAAAGATTGTAGCATATTCCCGACTGCATTGTTTATAATGATAAGTATGCTTGTTTTTATAGAAAGGACGTGCGTTTATTGAATATCCGTGAAATGACAAAAGAGCAACTGATAGAAGAATCAATGATCGACATCGCTTATGCGGTTTTAGCTGAAAGAAAAGAGCCATTAACATTGCTCCAGCTGATGGATGCAATCCGTAAACTGAATGGCATGACTGAACGAGTTATGAGAGCCAAACTGCAACAGTTCTACACGGACATGAACATCGATGGAAGATTCCTTGCCATCAATGACAACCGCTGGGGACTTCGCGAATGGTATCCGGTCGATCAAATCGAAGTGGAAACAGCTCCTGTCGTAAAAGTACGCAAGAAAAAGAAAAAGAAAAAAGTGGTACTTGATGATGAAGATATCATTGAAGACGATGAGGACGACGAGGATGAGTTGTTCGACGAAGAATTCGATGAATTAATCGATGAAGACGACGACGATGATGACGAGGACGACGACGATGAGGATGAAGAAGAGGAAGTTGTTGAGATTGAAGTAGATCTTCTTGAACCTGACGATGACCTTGAAATCATTCCGGATGATGCGGATCTTGAACTTGATGACGAAGAGGACGAAGAAGATGAGTTAGAAGAGGACGAAATCGAGGAATAATTACTTGACTTCACGCGTCCGGCACTATAAGATTTTACTGGGCTCCTTAAAAGGACAAGAACCAGTGTATATGCGCTCCTCCTGTAGAAAAACACTACAGACGGGGCGCTTTTTTCGTTGTTTATTAGAATGAAAAAGATGAATGGAGGAGTTTAACATGACAAAATATATTTTTGTAACCGGTGGTGTTGTCTCATCACTTGGTAAAGGAATCAACGCGGCATCACTTGGAAGACTTTTGAAAAGCCGGGGACTTCAAGTGACAAACCAAAAGTTCGATCCATACATTAACGTTGACCCACGAATGATGAGCCCTCTGCAGCATGGTGAAGTATTCGTTACAGAAGATGGAGCAGAAACGGATCTAGACCTCGGTCATTATGAACGCTTTATCGATATTAAATTGAACAAGTTTTCGAACGTTACGATGGGTAAAGTGTATTCATCTGTACTGAAAAAAGAACGTCGCGGTGAATATAATGGGGCGACTGTCCAAGTCATTCCCCACATTACAAATGAAATCAAAAACCTTATCAAACGCGCTGGAAAAGAAACGAACGCGGACGTAGTTATTACAGAAATTGGTGGCAGTGTCGGCGACATCGAATCCCTACCATACCTAGAAGCACTTCGTCAGATGAAAACAGATCTTGGCAAAAATGATGTCATGTACATCCATAACACACTAATTCCCTACCTTTCAGCGGCCGGTGAACTAAAAACGAAACCAACACAGCATAGCGTCAAAGAATTACGGGGTCTTGGAATCCAGCCGAATTTAATCGTTGTCCGTAGTGAACATCCAGTTCCACAGGATATGAAGGATAAAATAGCATTATTTAGTAGCATCAAACCTGAAGAGGTGATTGAGGCGCTTGATGCTGAATCGCTTTATGAAGTTCCACTAAGATTACATGAACAGAATATGGATAAAATCGTCGTTGATTTCCTAGGTCTTGAAACGATTGAACCTGATATGACGGAAATAGAAGCACTTGTAAATAAAGTGAAAAACCTTTCGAAAACAGTTCGTATTGGACTTGTCGGGAAGTATGTTGAGATGCAAGATGCTTACATTTCCGCAGTGGAAGCACTCCGTCACGCAGGTTACAGCTTCGATACAGACATCGAAATGAAGTGGATTAATTCAGAAGAAGTGACCGCACAAAATGCAGCTGAGCTTTTATCGGATGTCGATGGAATCCTCGTTCCTGCTGGGTTTGGAGAACGCGGTATTGATGGTAAAATTGAAGCGATCACATATGCACGTACAAGCGGCGTTCCATTTTTCGGAATCAGCCTAGGCATGCAATTGGCAGCAGTGGAATACGCACGCAATGTTATGGGGATTAAAAACGCCCATTCAGTTGAATTCGATAAAGACACGGAAAATCAAATCATCGAGAGTCCGCCTGAAAGCAATGGCAACCCTGAAGACTATTTCCGACTTGGCGCCTATCCATGTAAATTAAAAGAAGGAACAAAAGCGCGTGAAGCTTATGGCGAAGAACTAATTTACGAACGTCACCGTAACCGCTATGAATTTAACAATGAATACCGCGAGCAATTCGAGGCGGCGGGCATGACTCTTTCAGGCATAAGCCCGAATGATCAGCTCGTTGAAATCATCGAGTTGGAAGATCACCCATTTTTCATCGGTGTTTCATTCCATCCGGAATTCGCATCACGTCCAACTCGCCCGCAACCGCTATTCCGTGAGTTCATCAAAGCGGTAATTGCAGGAAAAGAATAAAATACCCTAGCTGTAAACAGTTGGACCGATTGTATCTGGTGCCAGACCGATCATAATCAGCAGCAAACCGATCATATCTGCGGGCAAATCGATCATATCCAGCAGCAAACCGATCATATCTAGCAACAAACCGATCATACCTGCCGCCAAACCGATCATATCCAGCAGCAAACTGAATGTAGTATAGAAAGTGGACACAATCCAATGAGCGTGTTTGGATGGAGAGAACAAACTAACTGAATGGAGCGTGTCCATTATGAAGAAACGAATAGATAATCAGCTGAAAGAGCATTTGGTCAAGCTG
>DYWT01000311.1 GCA_020742515.1 Sporosarcina psychrophila | reverse complement strand
AGATATTGTAATATTCATAAATTTTTGATAGTATTGTTATTAATTAGTAAAAGGGATGTTGTTATATTTGTAGATGAAAAAGAGCTTGGGGGGCATTTTTTGAAAATATATGTATCTATTGATATGGAGGGTATTACAGGATTGCCGGATTACACATTTGTTGACTCAGCTAGTCATAATTACGAGCGTGCGCGACGTATTATGACGGAGGAGGCAAATGCAATTATCTATGCGGCATTTGAAAAAGGAGCGGAGCAGGTCCTTGTTAATGATAGCCATTCCAAAATGAATAACCTTCTTGTCGAAGAAATTCATCCGGACGCGGATCTTATCACGGGCGATTTGAAACCGCTCTCCATGGTGCAGTCGATTGACGAAACGTTTGCAGGAGCAATTTTCGCCGGATACCATGCCCGTGCCGGACAACCTGGTGTAATGAGCCATTCGATGACTTTTGGTGTGAGGAATATGTACATCAATGACGTTGAAATCGGAGAACTTGGTTTCAATGCGTACGTTGCAGGACATTTCGGTGTACCCGTTATCATGGTTGCCGGAGATGACGGGGCATGCAGGGAAGCAGAGGCACTCATCCCGGGCGTGGTAACGGCAGCTGTGAAACAATCGATATCCCGCTCCGCTGTTCAAACACTTCATCCGCAAAAAGCACATGCATTACTTGAAAAAAAGACGGCCGAGGCGATTGCGAAATGTACGTCGATTCAACCGCTCGTCCCACCTGAAAGCCCGGTACTTCGAATTGAATTTACAAACTACGGACAGGCAGAATGGGCGGCTCTTATGCCAGGCTGTGAAATTGAGCAAGGTACAACAATTGTGAAGTTCGAAGCAAAAGATATCATCGAAGCGTATCGAGCGATGCTTGTTATGATTGAACTTGCAATGCAGACAAAGTTTTGCTGAGGGGGAATGGTGCATGGCGGTATATATAGTCAAACGATTTTTCATGATGATTGCTACAATCCTTATCATCGCGACACTGACCTTTTTCCTGATGCATTCAATACCTGGATCACCATTCGATGAAGAGAGGACCTCGAACCCGACGATACAGGCAAATCTTGAAAAGTTTTATAAACTTGATCAACCTGTAGCGGTCCAATATGTGCATTACTTGAAATCCATTGCGACCTTCGATTTTGGACCTTCCATTAAAAAGCCGAATGAATCGGTGAATACCTTGCTGGCCAGGGGGTTCCCCATATCATTTGAACTTGGGATGGTGACCATCCTCGTTGCAGTCATATCAGGTATTATTCTCGGTACATTTGCAGCGCTACGGCATAATGGCATTATCGATTACATGGCAATGACGTTTGCTGTCGTTGGGATATCCGTTCCGAACTTTGTGCTTGCGACGTTATTGATCCAACAGATTGCAGTCAACTTGCAGTGGCTGCCGCCCGCGACTTGGAGTAGTCCACTCCATATGATCTTGCCGACGCTGGCACTGGCAACGGGTCCGACGGCCATCATCGCGCGGCTTACACGGGCAAGCATGCTTGAAGTGTTAACGCAGGATTATATGAAAATGGCACGTGCAAAAGGACTGTCGCCGTTTCGAATTGTTGTGCGCCATGCACTTCGCAATGCACTCATGCCAGTCGTTACGATAATGGGAACGATGCTTGCAGGGATTTTGACGGGAACTTTTGTTATTGAACAGATTTTTGCTATACCAGGAATGGGAAAATACTTCGTTGAAAGTATTAATAATCGGGACTATCCGGTCATTATGGGGTCGACGGTTTTCTATAGCGCGTTTCTCGTCTTCATGCTGTTCCTTGTCGATATCGTATACGGCTTTCTGGATCCGCGCATTAAATTGCACAAGAAGGAAGGTGATGTGTGATGGTACAGAATGATCAGCGTGTAAGTGTTCCGGATGAGTGGTTTAGGCCGAGGGAGAAGGGCGCGGATGATGGGGAATCAGTTGTCAGGCCATCCTTGTCATACTGGAAAGATGCTTGGCGGTGCTTAAGGGAGAACAAATTAGCGATGGCTGGACTTATATTTCTTATTGTATTGACGCTGTTTGCGGTATTTGCCCCGATACTTTCTCCGTATTCTGTGACGGGAACGGATTACCCGAATCAGAATAAAGCCCCTTCCGCGGGACATTGGTTTGGGACGGATGAAGCGGGGCGCGATGTCTTTACTCGCACATGGTATGGTGCACGTATTTCATTGTTCGTAGGTGTAATGGCAGCGTTAATCGATTTCTTCATTGGCATCATTTACGGCGGTATAAGCGGATATAAGGGCGGTCGGACCGATACCATCATGATGCGTGTTATTGAAATATTATATGGTTTACCCCACCTGCTAGTCGTTATTTTGCTGATGGTCCTCATGGGAGCTAGTTTGACGACCATCATCATTGCACTGACGATAACAGGCTGGGTTGGAATGGCCCGTATTGTGAGAGGACAAGTACTGCAAATTAAAAACTATGAATTTGTTACGGCATCGAAATCATTCGGGGCAAAGACACCGAGGATTATCCGGAAAAACTTGTTGCCGAATACGATGGGTCCAATCATCGTCCAAATGACATTGACCGTACCAAGTGCAATCTTCGCGGAGGCGTTTCTGAGTTTCCTTGGACTCGGCATCCAGACACCATTTGCAAGCTGGGGGGTCATGGCGAACGATGCACTGCCGGTTATCTTGTCTGGACATTGGTGGCGACTGTTCTTCCCGGCATTTTTCATATCAATGACAATGTTTGCATTTAACGTCCTTGGTGACGGTATGCAGGATGCGCTCGATCCGAAACTAAGGGGGTGATGGATTTTGGATGAACACCAATTGGCCAATGATAAGGTGCCTGTCCATAATCGGCAGGAAGATGTGCTAATCGCAGAGTGGCAAGGCGATACAGAGAAACAGAGTGGCAAAAAACGGAAACGGAAAACGGCTTCTAGTGAAGAAGTGCTTACGGTAGAGAATCTGCACGTTTCATTCAAGACGTTCGGCGGAGAAGTACAAGCTCTGCGGGGTGTGTCGTTTAAACTATATAAAGGAGAGACACTCGCAATTGTAGGAGAATCAGGATGCGGAAAAAGTGTCACAGCCAATACGATTATGGGGTTAATCCCGCAACCACCTGGGGAAATAAAAAATGGGAAAGTGTTGTTCAAAGGGAAGGACCTGACAAAACTGAGTAAAGCGCGCCTTCGAAAAATACAAGGCGTTGATATATCGATGATTTTCCAAGATCCGATGACTGCCTTGAATCCGACGCTGCAGATTGGTGAACAATTGACCGAAGGATTTCGGACACATCACAAAGCGAGTAAGGCAGACGCACGAAAGAAAGCGATCCGAATGTTGGAAGTGGTGGGCATCCCGAATCCCGAAGAGCGGTTGAAACAATACCCGCATCAATTTTCCGGCGGGATGAGGCAAAGAATTGTCATCGCAATTGCGCTGATCTGCGAACCGGAGCTTCTAATTGCGGACGAGCCGACGACCGCCCTCGATGTTACAATCCAGGCCCAGATTCTTGAGTTGTTTGATGAAATCCAAGAAAAAACTGGCGTGTCAATCATTCTAATTACGCATGATCTGGGCGTGGTTGCCAAAATTGCTGATCGGATTGCGGTCATGTATGCCGGCAAGGTGATTGAAATTGGAGAGAAGCGTGAGATTTTCTATACGCCGCAACATCCATATACAAAGGGTTTGCTTAATTCAGTACCAAGGCTTGATTTGAAAGAGGAAGAGTTGCAGCCGATTGAAGGGACGCCGCCGGATTTATTCTCACCGCCTAAAGGCTGTCCGTTTACGGCGAGGTGTCCGTTCGCGATGGATGTCTGCGGTCATGTCTATCCGGAAACGACACAATTATCGAAAGATCATGCAGTTGATTGCTGGCTGCAGGATGAACGTGCGAAACTGGTTTTCGCCTAAACGGTGGCAATATGCACAAAAGTGCTTCCATATTCATAACAAACAGAGGGGGATTTTGTATGAAGAAGTGGTTGACGTTTATCATTGTAGCGATGCTCGCTATCGTACTGGCGGCTTGTACAGCAACGAAGGATGCCGGGAAAGAACCGGAGAAGGATAAGGATGCCGGAAAGAAAGAAGAAGGAACGAAGGCTGAGCCGGTAGAAGCAGAAAAAATCCTCTATTTGAATAACGGGGAGGAGCCGACATCTTTTGATCCATCGGTTGGTTTTAACGCTGTTTCGTGGAGTGCTTTGAATAACTTGATGGAAGGATTGACGCGTCTATCAGAAGATCACCTAGCTGTAGAGGCGACAGCGGAGAAGATTGACGTTTCCGAAGACGGTCTAACGTACACATTCACAATCCGTGAAAACGCGAAATGGTCGAATGGAGATTCAGTCGTCGCAGGAGATTTTGTCTATGCGTGGCGTCACATGCTTGACCCGGAGACAGCATCGCCCGCTTCATTCCTTGCGTATTTCATTGAGGGCGCAGAAGCATATAATAATGGCGAAGGCACTGTGGAAGATGTTGCAGTAGAAGCACCGGATGACAAGACGTTTGTCGTGAAATTAACATCGCCGAATGAAGCGTTCTTGAATGTCATTACAAATCCGAGCTTCTTCCCGATTAATGAAAAAGTAGCGACTGCCGATCCAAAATGGTTTACAGAAGCTTCGTCGTTTGTTGGGAACGGCCCTTTCAAATTAACATCATGGGATCATGATGTAAGTCTTCTATTTGAAAAAAATGAAAATTATTGGGATGCAGATGTCGTGAAGCTTGATAAGGTAGAGTGGGCCATGGTGAATGATCCGACAACTGAGTATCAGATGTACCAATCAAATGAATTAGACCAATCAGGAGTGCCGCCTGAACTTGCAGAACAGTTGAAAGATAGCGATGAACTGCGCATCGATGACCAGGCAGGATTATACTTCTACCGATTCAATACTTCGATGGAGCCTTTCACAAATACCAAGATTCGGAGAGCATTCGGACTCGCGGTTAATCAGGAAGAAATCGTCGACTATGTAACGAAGAATGGTGAGAAGCCAGCGCACGGTTTCGTGACATATGGATTCATCGGTCCAGACGGTAAGGAATTCCGAGATTCCGTTGGTAAACTTGTTGAGTTCAATCCGGCTGAAGCGAAAAAGCTTCTAGAAGAAGGAATGAAAGAAGAAGGCTACACGGAATTGCCAAAAGTGGAATTGACGTATTCAACAAGTCCGTCGCATCAAAATATTGCGGTAGCACTACAAGCGAAGTTTAAGGAAGTACTTGGCGTTGATGTAGTATTGCAAAACGTTGAGAGCGGAGTTTTCGCGTCGGAACAAAAAGAGTTTAAATACCAGATGTCCCGCTCCTCCTTCTTACATGACTATGCGGATCCTGTGAATGCACTTGAAAGCTTCATCACGGACTCGTCCATGAACCGGACGACATGGTCGAATGCTGAGTATGATAAGCTTATTACGGATATTAAAAATGAGACAGATGAAAACAAGCGTTGGGAATTGCTGAAACAGGCCGATCAGCTTCTAATGGAAGAAATGCCTGTCTTCCCGGTTTATTATTACAATCAGTCAACGCTTGAAAAACCAGGCATAACCGGAATTCTGCGTCATCCGGTTGGCTATCTCGATTTGAAATATACGGATAAGAACTGAGTGACAGTCGCGGCGTCCGTTGTGGCGCCGCGTTTTGAATTTATGGAGAAACCCGTATAATTGAATGTTGGGAATTGTGTCTGAATTGACTTGGTGACTGTCACCCAAATGCTTGTCCCCTCCTCCCGATAAAGAAAGGAAGTTTTTTGAATGAAAATACGACCACAGCGTCTGCAAAAAGGTGACACGATTGGTATTATCGCTCCGTCGAGCCCACCGAATCAGGAGAATTTAGAGAAATCACTTGCATTTCTTGAACAGCTCGGCTTGAAATGGAAGTTTGGTAAACATCTAAGTAAAGTCCATGGTTATCTCGCGGGAACGGACGACGAGCGACTTGAGGACTTGCAAGACATGTTTGCGGATCCCGAAATTAAAGGAATTATCTGTGCAGGCGGAGGATATGGATCGGCTCGCTATGCAGATAAAATAGATTTGCAATTTATGAAAGAAAATCCTAAAATCTTTTGGGGTTTCAGCGACATCACATTCTTGCATACCGCGATGGGACTATACTCTAATCTCGTCACATTTCATGGCCCGATGCTTGCCTCTTGTGTCGGAAAAGAGTCGTTTCATGAACTGTCTGCTAAAATGTTCCAACAGTTATTCGAGCCGATGGAGCTTCATTACACGGAAGCGATCGCACCCTTGGAAACGATTAGGGGCGGTATTGCACAAGGTGAACTTGTTGGTGGAAATCTGTCACTGCTCGTAAGTGGAATTGGTACAAAGTTCGAAGTGGACACGAAGGGAAAACTTCTCTTTATAGAAGATGTAGGCGAAGAACCCTACAGAGTCGATGGCCTTCTTAATCAGCTCCGCATGGCCGGTAAGTTTAAAGAAGCAGCGGGGATTGTCATCGGCGACTTCTCGGATGCGGAACCGAAAAAACGAAAAGAAACACTGACGCTCGATGAAGTGTTCGCGGATTACACAGCTAATCTAGGGGTGCCAGTTGTGAAAGGATTCAAAATCGGCCATTGCCAACCACACTTTGCCATACCACTTGGCGTTGGGGCAAAGCTCGATGCGGATAATAAGACGTTGACGATATTGCCCGGCGTGGAATAAAAGGGGGATGAAACATGCTGATCCGCTCTATTGAAACAATTCCAGTTGCAGTGCCACTCATCAAGCCCTTCAAGACGGCACTTCGGACGGTCCATACCGCTCATGCAGTCTATGTGAAAGTAATCTGTGAGGACGGACGTACAGGGTGGGGGGAAGCGCCGCCGACTCATGTCATTACGGGGGATTCAGTCGGCAGTATTACATATGCCGTCGAAAAAGTGATTGCCCCCCCGCTGATCGGACTCGATATCAGGCGCCGAGAAACGATATTTAACACATTGAACCGTTCGATTGTCCACAATACAAGTGCGAAAGCTGCAATCGACATGGCAATCCATGATTTACTGGGTCAACAAGCGGACATGCCGCTCTATCAATTACTTGGCGGCTACCGGAATGAATTCGAAACGGATTTCACAGTGAGCGTCAACAGCCCCGAAGAGATGGCAGATGATGCAGGACGTTATAATGCCGATGGATTCGATGTACTGAAAGTGAAAGTGGGCATTGGAGATATAAATGAAGATATCGCGCGCGTCAAAGCGATACGCGAGCGAATCGGGGATGCCCCCACAATCCGGCTAGATGCCAATCAAGGATGGAATGCGAAAACAGCAGTCCGTGTGATTCGGATGATGGAAGATGCGGGACTTGGGATTGAATTGATTGAGCAACCGGTACCCGCCATTGATATCGAAGGGTTGAAATACGTAACGGACAATACGTTAACGCCGATCATGGCAGATGAAAGCATTTTTTCAGCAAGTGATGCACTGCGGATACTTCAATCGAGGGCAGCGGATACGATCAATATCAAGCTGATGAAGTCGGGTGGCATTCATGGAGCATTGAAAATCAATGCGCTTGCGGAAACGTACGGCGTGGAATGTATGGTCGGCAGTATGATTGAGACGAAGCTCGGTATTACGGCAGCGGCCCATTTTGCGGCGAGTCAGCCGAATGTGACGCGTTTTGACTTCGACGCACCTCTTATGTTGGCGGAAGATATTGTTCCAGGGGGAATTGTCTATGAAGGAAGAACGATTCGTCTACCTAAAACCCCAGGTCTTGGCCTCGATTATGAACAGATGGAGCACTTAGGAAAAGGAGTGGATGGGTGATGGAGACAATTGTGAACACTTGGTATTGTGCGGTCTCGGTTGCGACAGTATGGACATCGCCGGTATCTGCTCGGGCGATCGATGAACCCGGAATAGCAAACCCGGTTCGGTTAACAAGATGGCTCGAGAATTTGCCCTATGCACCACGCCTTGACTTATGTGACGGCAATCGGATTCAGACACAGTTGCTGTTCGGCGAACCAGTCATTGTCGAAGAGGTACAAGATGGTTGGGCGAAAGTTATCGCCGTCTGGCAGCCGTCGAATAAAGACGAACGCGGTTATCCAGGCTGGGTCCCCCTCATCCAATTGAAAGAAGCGAAACCAATCCATGCGATAGGGTTTGCGCGAGTGACATCTGGAAAAGCACAATTGTGGAATATGGATGGCACGCCTTCTGTCGTGATCCCGTTCAATTCAACGCTGCCCTATATTGACGAATCAGGTACTCATTTACGTGTCTGCGCACCTACAGGAGAAGCGTTGTTACTGAAACATGACGCAGAAATAGCTCCGTCTATTCACCAATTTAAAAAACAACCAGTTTCCGTGGCTGTTGATAAAGGACTCATTTTCCTTGACCTGCCATATTTATGGGGGGGGATGTCCTCGTATGGCTATGATTGCTCCGGCTTTACTTACAGTATGCTGAAAGCTTGCGGGTACTCCATTCCGCGGGACGCTAGCGACCAAGCTGGGAGTGGCGAGGAAATTCCATTAGACAATCAGTCGCTCTGGAGAAAAGGGGATCTTCTGTTTTTTGCTAACAATGAAGGGACAGCGAGTGTCCGCCACGTCGGGTTTTACTTTGGGAATGGGTTACTCCTTCATTCTCATAATACGGGAAAGTCGGTTGAAGTGATGAAGCTTGCAGGCACCAAATTAGAGCGAGAACTTTGCGCTGTCCGGCGGTATGGTATGACGAAGGGGGAAATGGGATGACGCAACCGGCTTTGTTATCAGTGATTGAATTGAAACGTTATTTTGACGTTGGGCACGGGGAAAAGTTGAAAGCGGTCGACGGAATCAGTTTTGATATTTACAGAGGGGAGACATTTGGCCTTGTTGGCGAGTCGGGTTGCGGCAAATCAACGGCGGGCAGGACGATTCTAGGATTGTATAGTAAAACGGACGGGGACGTGCTTTATGGCGGACAAAGTGTCCACGATATGACGAGTAAAGAAAGGCAGCGTTTCCTGAAAAAAATGCAAATGATTTTTCAAGATCCATATGCCTCATTAAACCCGCGCTCCACTGTCTATGAAATAATTGCGGAGCCGATGCAAATACACAGTTTATATAAAACAAAAGAAGAAATGCGTATTCGTGTCAATGAATTACTGGAAGATGTCGGGTTGAGCCGCGAACATGCAAACCGCTATCCGCATGAGTTTTCCGGTGGTCAACGCCAACGGATCGGTATCGCCCGCTCGCTGGCACTCGATCCGGAGTTCATCATCGCGGATGAACCGATTTCGGCACTTGACGTCTCCGTACAAGCACAAGTTGTCAAACTTCTGCAAAGACTACAGCGGGAAAAAGGATTGACGTATCTATTTATTGCTCATGATCTGTCTATGGTAAAATACATTTCTGACCGTATAGGCGTCATGTATCTTGGACATATGGTCGAATTGACGACGAGTGCACAGCTCTATGATAAGCCGCTCCATCCCTATACGGAGGCGCTGTTATCAGCCATTCCAATACCAGATCCGGACATTGAAGAATTGCGTGAACGTATTTTGTTGCAAGGCGAACTTCCAAGCCCCATCAATCCGCCGTCCGGTTGTGTATTCCGGACGCGTTGTCCGTCCGCGATGGAAGTCTGTGCCGAATTAAAACCGAAATGGCTCGAGCAAGAAACAGGTCACTTCGTCGCCTGTCATCTGCACGACAAACAAGTAATGACAAGAAGAGATGCGGTTGAAGTGCCTGAGCTGTCCCGATAAACCGGGATAGCTTTTTTTGTTTGAAAAAGGCAGCATTTGGGTAGTTTAAAGGAGAATACGCCTAAGCAATGGGATTGAGAATACAAATATAACTTTTATGTAATATTTAAGTAAGAATTACAGCCAACTAACAAAAAAACAATTCGATTTCCCTATACCTTTTAAAGGTAATAAAGTTGAAGAGGCAACAACAATTAGCTATAATAGGACAGTCATCGACTTTCTTCGACAAATCCTACTCAAGCCCGATTTAAACGGGTTCCAATCGTCCGGGCACTTGTCCGTAATTGCATGCTCATGCAAACCAACTTGTAAAAGGAAACAAAAACACTAATACAGTTAATTTTCTGAATCGTCTAAGGTTTGGTTTTTTTATTAATGATTTCATTTTTTATTAATGATTTCATTTTTTATTAATTGAAAAAGAGGTGCTTTGTATTGAAATTATCACCAGTTGAACAGGAAAAATTGTTATTGCACGTAGCAGGAGAGCTTGCGATTAAACGTAAGGAACGTGGAGTTAAATTGAATTATCCGGAAGCTATCGCACTAATTTGCCACTATATTATGGAAGGCGCACGTGACGGAAAGACTGTTGCGCAACTGATGAGTGAAGGAAAACAAGTGCTTACAGTTGAGGATGTAATGGAAGGCGTCGGCGATATGATTAGTGATGTGCAGATTGAATGTACATTCCCAGACGGAACTAAACTTGTGACGGTTCACCGTCCGATTCAATAAGAGGAGGATTCAACAATGATTCCAGGAGAAATTAGAACAGCTGAAGGTACGATTGAAATAAATGCTGGTCGCCCAGTGAAAACAGTACGCGTTGCAAATACTGGTGACCGCCCTATACAAGTCGGATCTCATTTCCACTTTATAGAAGTTAATAAATTCCTTGAATTCGACCGTGAACAGTCAGTAGGTATGCATTTGAATATTCCATCCGGTACGGCTGTTCGCTTTGAGCCGGGCGAAGAGAAGGAAGTTGAATTGGTTGAGTTTGGTGGAAAACGTCACGTGTTCGGATTGAATAATTTGACGGAAGGTTCGACGCATAATAAGGACGAAATTATGGATAAAGCAGCAGAAGCAGGATTTAAAGGAGCCGAGGATAAATGAAAGTAACACACGAACAATATGCGAAAATGTTCGGTCCTACAGTAGGCGATAAAGTACGTCTTGCTGATACGGATCTTTGGATTGAAATTGAAAAGGACTATACATCATACGGTGATGAAGGCGTTTTTGGAGGCGGAAAATCACTTCGCGTGTCAATGGGGCAAAATGGTACAAATATGCGAGCTGAAGGTGTCCTCGATACAGTTATTACGAACGTTATGATTATCGACTATACAGGTATTGTGAAAGCTGATATCGGTATTAAAGATGGCCGCATCATTGGAGTCGGAAAAGCGGGAAATCCGCTTACGATGGACGGTGTAGATCAGGATATGATTATTGGCGTTGGTACCGAAGTGTATGCAGGTGAAGGTTTGATCGCAACAGCTGGTACGATAGACACGCATGTTCATTTTATCAGTCCTCAGCAAGTTGAGACTGCACTTAACGCAGGTACAACTACATTCATCGGTGGCGGAACAGGACCTGCAGCGGGTTCAAAAGCAACGAGTTTGACGGCGGGAGAGTGGCATCTTCACCGGATGTTACAAGCGGTTGAAGACTTGCCGATCAACGTAGGTCTACTTGGAAAAGGAAGCGCATCCACCCCTGAACCAATTATAGAACAAGTCCGTGCAGGTGCAATCGGCATGAAAATTCACGAAGACTGGGGCGCAACACCTTCTTCCCTTGATACAAGTCTTAAAGTTGCGGACGAATACGATATTCAAGTTGCGCTTCACTCCGATACGCTGAATGAAGCGGGTTTTGTTGAGAATACGATTGAGGCAATAGACGGTCGTGTCATCCATATATTCCATACAGAAGGAGCAGGCGGTGGACACGCACCGGATCAGCTGAAATTGGCTGCATACCCAAATATTTTGCCGGCATCGACGAATCCGACAAAACCATTTACGACAAATACAATCGATGAACATTTAGACATGCTTATGGTATGTCACCATTTGAAACACGATGTACCTGAAGATGTAGCGTTCGCAGATTCACGTATCCGTCCCGAAACAATCGCAGCAGAAGATATTATGCAGGATCTTGGCATTCTTAGTATCATGTCATCCGATTCACAAGCGATGGGTCGTGTTGGTGAAGTAACAATGCGTACGTTCCAAACAGCAAACAAAATGAAACAGCAACGTGGTCCACTTCCACAAGACGAAGGAAAAGACAATGATAACTTCCGTGTAAAGCGTTACATTTCAAAGTTAAATATTAACCCGGCGATTGCACATGGAATCAGTCATGAAGTCGGTTCACTCGAAGAAGGGAAACTTGCGGATATCATTCTTTGGGACCCAGCGTTTTTCGGAGTGAAAGCGGAAGTCGTCATAAAGGGTGGAATTGCGGTTTACGCAATGACTGGCGACCCGAATGCATCGATTCCTACACCGCAACCAATGATGGGGCGCCGTATGTACGGTTTCCATGGTCAAGCGCCACAACAGGCGGCGATGACATTCCTTCCGAAAATTGCAATAGAGGAAGGTCTTCCTGAAAAACTAGGCTTAAAGAAAATGATTGGCACTGTGAAAAACTGCCGTAGCATTGGTAAAGCGGATATGAAACATAACAGCGAAACACCAGAAATTGACGTCAATCCTGAAACGTATGAAGTGAAAATTGACGGCGTACTTGCTACGTGTGAACCAGTTAACGTTCTCCCGATGGCACAACGTTATTTCCTATTTTAATTACTAACTATATATATGTTGAATTAAAGAATCCCGTTGAATCTGTTGTGTCGCTCGATGATGAGAGAGTATTAATTTGGAATGTGGATGATAGATCGCTTGGCGCTTTGGGGATGCCTCTCGCCATGAGCATGGATTAACGCTTCGCATCCAGTCTCACAGCTTCGGCTACCCCTTTGCCGCGCCTGCGCTGGAGTGTACATTATTAAAAGTGATTTTGAGACGTATGGACTGAGATTATAATGTGATTACTATTTGATACTAATTTCATTGAAGAAAGTCACACAACGAGCTACATGTCTTAACCCCGACAATGCAATGTGCTTTCTAATATAGAACATCCAGCGAAGACGCGACTTCGTGGTAGCCGGAGCGATAAGACTGAAAGTGGTCTTCTTTCCGGCTTATCGCGGGAGGCATCTCTGAGCGCTGTAGCGTGTTCGCTGGAACATTTTATTTTACCCTATATAAATACAATCATTTCGGACTCAAGCTATTGAACATGCCGACATAGGAGGATACTAAATGCTTATAACTAAAGTCATTGGTAATATCGGAACGGAAGAAGAAATTGCTGGTAAAAAGACAGAGTGGATTGAACTTGACTGGGAAGAATTGAGTAAACGAATTCTGCGCAAAGAAACAGATCAAGGTACAGACGTCGCGTTGTCACTTGAACAACATGATGACGACCATGATCATCACAGTCATGACCATGGCGACCATGATGGCCATGATCATCATCACGAACGTCAGCCCTTACAATACGGCGATATCTTATTCGAGGACGACGAACGTCGTATTGCTGTTCGTACAAAAATGGAGCCAGTTATTGTAATTAGCCCGAAAAACATGACGGAAATGGGTAAAACAGCGTTCGAACTTGGTAACCGTCATACACCGGCGCTAATTGAAGAAAATGAAGTGATCGTGCGTGCAGATCATACGCTGAACAAACTGTTAGATGAAGTGGGTGTTGCATATGAAACAACTGAAAGACGATTCAAACAACCATTCAAATACCGTGGACACTCTCACTGATCTTGCCCTTTTAAGATTAATACAGATTCACGATTCTGCGTTTCCAATTGGATCTTTTACACAGACGTATGGAATGGAGACGTATATTCAAGAAGATGTGATTCGGACGAAAGAAGATTTGATTGCCTATTGTACATCATTTCTTTTTCATAACCTGGTTCGCGGGGATGCGATTTTAATTCAAGAAGCGTATGCCGCGGCGCAGGAACAGGATATCGAGCGACTTCTGTATTTGGAGCAATTGTGCGGGGCGATGAAACTTGCTAAAGAATCACGTGAAGCAAGTGTGAAACTCGGCAGACAGTTCATCAAAACAGTGTCACCACTCGGTACGGATGAATTCCTTACTGATTGGAAAGCGCGTATTGATTCGAAAGCGATCAAAGGACATTATGCCATTCTCTATGGTATTTACAGTGCGACAACAGGCGTTAGCGCACGCCACGCGGTTATGACATATTTGTTCGCATCGCTTAACGGCCTTGTCCAAAATGCGGTCCGTGCAGTTCCGTTCGGACAAACTACGGGCGTCCAAGCGACGTATGAATTGATTGAACAGGTGACGGAAGCAGCAGAATTAGTTTCTACCTTGACGGAAAAGGATATTAGTAATAACGCGCTAGGTATAGAACTTGCTTCGATGAAGCACGAGTTTTTGTTCTCGAGATTATTTATTTCATAAAATATAAGTATAAGTTTATCAACACGGAGTAATGTCTAGCTCCGGGCGCCTTGCGCTTTTCTTAATTGATTGGAAGGAGTTTTTTTAATGAAACCAGTACGTATTGGAATAGGTGGACCAGTTGGATCAGGCAAAACATCGCTCGTCGACCAACTTACACGCGCGATGCATAAAGAATATAATGTGGCAGTCATTACGAACGATATTTACACACGTGAAGACGCTCAGTTTTTAATAAATAGCGGTGTGCTTGAAGAGAACCGCATTTTAGGCGTTGAAACGGGAGGTTGTCCGCATACGGCAATCCGCGAAGATGCATCTATGAACTTTGCAGCAATCGATGAACTGAAAAACCGCTTTGAAGACCTTGATATTATTTTCGTGGAAAGCGGCGGCGACAACTTGTCTGCTACATTTAGCCCCGAGCTTGTCGACGGTTATATTTATGTCATCGACGTTGCAGAAGGTCAGGATATTCCAAGAAAAGGCGGACCTGCTTTGACGCGTTCTGATCTTTTATTGATCAATAAAACGGACCTTGCGCCGTACGTTGGCGTTGATCTTGAATTAATGGATAGCGACGCAAAAAAAATGCGTAACGGAAGACCATACATTTTCACAGATGTGAGAACACAGAAAAACGTCGACAAAGTTATTACTTGGATCAAGCACAATATGCTCTTAGAAGGTGCGGGATCCGCTGGTTCAAATGCATAATCTATCCCGTGCGATTCATCATGGAAAACTTGATTTAGAGTTTGAATTGAGAAGGGGTTATACGCGAATGCCCCATGTTTTCCAGCAGCCTCCATTGAAGGCGAGTCGGGAATTGTACGAAGGGAAAGACCCAAAAGCGACCGTCTACATAATGGAATCATCTGGCGGGATGGTCGCAGGGGATCGGAATGACATTACAGTTAAGCTTGCACCGGATAGCAGTGCAAGGTTGGTTCAGCAGTCTGCTTTAAAAATCTATCCATCGTATACTGGAGATATTTGTGTACAGAGAATTGACGTCGAGCTCGGGGAACGGGCACGTCTTGAATGGATGCCGGAAGTGATCATTCCGTTTGTAGATGCGAAGTTCCGCAGCGATACGACAATTCGGGTGGCCCGTGATGCAACTGTGTTATGGGGAGAGATCATTGCTCCAGGACGTGAGAAACGCGGAGAAATTTTCGATTATCTATCGTTCCAATCGAATTTCAAGATTTTTGTCGAGGAAGAATTAGTTGCTTTCGACTCCCTTCATTTCTCGCCGAAAGAAACCGCACTCGGTGACATCGGTATACTTGAAGGGGCGATGTATATCGGTTCGATCTGGCTCGTATCGCCAAAAGCCGCAGACGTCGATGTCCGTGCTTTACAGGAAACACTGCGAGTCGAAGAAGGCTTGAAAGCTGGTATGACAAGGCTTGAAGGAAATGCAATCCATTGCAGATGGCTAGCGACCGATCAGTGGACGATGCAGGAAGAAATAAAACGTGTATACGCGCTGTTGGCAGAAATAGTTTAAGAGGACACCCCGACAGTGGGGTGTCCTCTTTGGACTGTGGGATTTTAACTTACTTCCGCGAGTCATTCTTATGTTGTTTTTTTATTAAAAAATCCATAAACCAGAAATAAAAGAACATGGAACCAACTAGGACAACGGCAATATAAATGTATTGCAGGAAAGCGGGAATATTATAGTGCTTTAGGAAACTCCCTGAGAATAGCATAAGTACTGTTAATGCCGCGATGAGTAAAATCATACCGACTACATAAGTAATTGTCGTACTCAAGGGCGTTGTACGAAGAGTCTTAATAATGGAATCTCGGGACTTCAAAGACCTTATCAGAAGGTAGAAAAACAAAACTAGTGTTAGATATTGATTTGCTGTGAAAATTGTAATGAGTCCAAGCAATATGATGAACCAAGTAATTTTTTCATAATTTTTATCGATAAATTTTAACATTAATATTCCTCCCGTATGTGTATACTATATATACGAGACGAGTATTGGAAAAGATTCCTTTATTCATAAACAGCGAGGGAGAGATTTACATGCAAGAAAAAAGACCAATGAGCCAATCCCGTACAATCCAGACGAAACTGGTGTTGCCGCCGGATACAAACCACTTACAAACAATTTTCGGAGGACAAGTCCTTGCATACATCGATGAGATTGCTGCTATCACGGCCATGAAACATTCGAAGACAGCAGTCGTTACAGCCTCAATTGATTCCGTCGATTTCTTGTCCTCCGCACGCGTTGGTGACGTATTGGAACTCGAAGCAATTGTCAGCTCAACAGGCCGTACATCGATGGAAGTATTTGTTTCTGTCCATTCAATGAATTTACTGACCGGCGTAACGAAACTGACGACTGAATCCTTCCTGACGATGGTCGCCATGGATGAACACAACAAACCAATTGCTGTCCCGGGTATTTTCCCGGAAACAGAGGCGGAAAAAAGCTTGTATGAAACAGGCCCTGCACGGCGGGAGCATCGGAAGCTGCGGAGTGAGATGAAACATTAATACGTAGTTTTGAAAAAGTCCGCCTACTGAGGTGGGCTTTTTATTTTACCTCGATCATCTAAAAACATTTAAAATAGTATAATCTAAATATTTTATATTTTCCTTGTTGACATTCTATTCAAAGGCATGTATTGTACTATCTAACAACTAAATACGTAATTTTCTTATCCAGAGAGGTGGAGGGACTGGCCCTTTGATACCTCAGCAACAGACTTTTTTAAGTACTGTGCTAATTCCAGAAGCTTAAGTATAATGCTTATAGCTTGGAGATAAGAAGAGCAAATAGCGAATACGCCAAAACCTCTTCTTGAAATTTAGAAGGGGTTTTTTATTTGTCTCTCTCTCTGGAAATGGTTGTTGCAAAATAAATCAATTGAGGGAGGGAGATTTAAATTTCAACTGAATTAATTAATGCAATTACGTTTTTGAAAGAGAAAGAATGGATTGATTTGACGCATACGTTTGGTCCTGATTCACCACATTTTTCAGCATTTGATACGGCGGAGTTTACGACATTATTTGACCACGATGATGGATTTTTCGCACAAAGTTTTAAATTTGCTGGTCAGTATGGTACTCATATTGATGCACCTATCCATTTCGTACGTGACACAAGATACTTGGATGAGTTGGGTTTGAAGGAATTGATATTACCGCTTGTGGTCATCGACAAATCGAAAGAGTCACATACAAATCATGACTTTACGTTAACTGTCGAAGATATTTTTACTTTTGAAGAACAGCATGGAGTAATAGAGAAAGAAACATTCGTCGCTTTACGTACGGATTGGAGCAAACGTTGGCCGGACCACGAGGCGTTTAACAATAAAGATGCCGAAGGAAATAACCGTATCCCTGGTTGGGGACTGGATGCTTTGAAGTTTTTATTTGAAGAAAGAAAAGTGAAAGCGATTGGTCATGAGAGTTTCGATACGGATTCGGCCATCGACTTTCAAAAGAATAACGCTCTTTTAGGCGAATACTATGTGCTCGAACAAGACGCTTATCAAATCGAATTATTAACGAATCTGGATAAAGTTCCAGCAACAGGCGCAGTCATTTTTAATATTGTTCCGAAGCCGGAAAAAGCATCCGGATTCCCGGTTAGATCATTCGCCATATTACCCCACTAAAAATAGAAAGAAGGAATTTACTATGACAAATCAATCGACGATACTAACAAAAGCACCATTCAGGGCGGATCACGTTGGAAGCCTATTGCGACCGGATAATTTACACAAAGTGCGAAAGGAATTCAAAGAAGGCATAGTCACTGCACAACAATTACGTGAAGTTGAAACAAAGGAAATCAAACGGATTGTCGATAAGCAACTTGAAGTTGGCCTGGAGCTTGTAACGGACGGCGAATTCAGACGTACATGGTGGCATTTAGACTTCTTGGAGCATCTGAATGGTATTGAAGGGTTTGTGCCGGAAAAAGGTTACACATTTGACGGTGTGGAAACGGAACGATATAACGTTCGGAATACAGGCAAAGTATCATTTAACCCTGATCATCCTTTCATCAAGGACTTTGTGGAGTTTAATGAAATCGTTGGCGGCCGTGCTGTTGCAAAACAAACGATTCCGAGCCCGAATCAACTCTTTAATAGCGGGATTCGTGATGAAACGATTTATCCGGACATTGAAGAATTTGCGAACGATGTTATACAGGCATACAAAGACGCACTGAAAGCATTTTACGAAGCGGGCGTACGCTACTTGCAACTGGACGATGTTTACATTGCGGGTCTTTCAGCACCGAATATCCCGTTTAACGATGGAGCCTATTCAAGAGAACAACTAATCGACTTGGCACTACGCGTCATTAATGGCGTTTTGGAAGATAAACCTGAAGATCTTTTTGTAACAACACACCTATGTCGCGGAAACTACCAATCGACGTGGGCGTTTGAAGGAAGCTATGCACTGATTGCACCAACGTTGCTTGCAAAAGAAAAAGTGGATGGCTTCTTCCTAGAATATGACGACGAACGTTCAGGAGACTTTAAACCGTTGGATCATGTTCCAAATGGTGGAGCAAAAGTTGTACTTGGTGTTGTTACATCGAAAAATGGAGAAGTGGAAGACAAAGATGCTGTTATAGCGCGCATTCAAGAAGCGGCACAATACGTGCCACTTGAACAGCTGTGCTTGAGCCCACAATGCGGATTTGCTTCAACGCATCACGGTAATAAGCTGACAGAAGAACAGCAATGGGAGAAATTGGAATTCGTTGTGGACGTGGCGAAGGAAGTTTGGGGTTAAACTGATAAACCGGAACAAGGCTCATATGCTTTGTTCCGGTTTATTTCTTATTTCACTGAAAACGGCACGGCAACGGATAGTTCGTGCATTTGCTCGTCTGTTGAAATAAATGATTTCACAAGACGGTATTCACCTGGAATCAGTGTCACGCCGAGCGCATCGACCGAAAAAGTCTGGCGTGCTTCACTGCCGGCTGACAACACATTTCCATAGTCTTTGAAGGAAGGATTCTTTAAGAATACGGCATCTGAATACGTAATAATATGCCACTGGCCATCTTTATTTACTTCTATATGATAAAAATCGCCCAACTGGTAATCGGATGAACTGTAATTTCGCACAAGCGTTTTAATGATGGGAGGCGAACCGATGAATGAGTCTTCGTCCAATACTAGTGATAAACCTTCTTCTGATGAAAACATTTCCTGGTCGGGCACGGGATCGGGAAGTGTAGAAACGGCAGGTTCATTCCCGCAGGCGGATAGGAATAGTAGAAGAACAATGGCAATTGACAGCATTTTTTTCATGATGGACACACCTCATCTTCTAGCATATACCTTTAAGGGTGGATAAACCTTGATTGAAATCAATAAATAGCTGTGGACAAGTACCTATGCGAGAAAAAATTACTTAATTGTTATCCACATGTGGGTAAAATATTATGTGTAAATGAAACTTCATCCACTTATTTTCGTATAACAGAGAAAGGGGTGGAGTCAATGAGGCAGGATATACACGAACGGCAAATGGAATTGACGATGATACGAACTGAACGCAACCGGGTGAAGAGACGTCTTGAGGATGCAGAGGTGAAACTTAAAGACGCGATTGTACAACGTGATGACTTGCATAAAAAACTGACAAAAGAACAACAGGATGTAGTGAAGCTTGGCAAGTTTTCTTTTATGAATAAAATAAGTGAGTGGACAGGCAAATGGGATGAAAAAATGGAGAAGGAGATTTCAGAAGCAGCGGAAGCGGAGCTCCATTACAATGAAGCAGAAAAAATGGTGAAGGACTTGGAAGCGGAAGCGGTCCGACTGTGCGAAAAGATAAAAAATCCGGACTTTACCTATATCGATGAAGAGTGGGCGGACTTTCTGAAGGAGAAAGAGACGTGGATTCGATACAATGACACAATTGCAAATGGTACGCTACAAAAAATAGCGGATGACAGGGTAAGACTGCGTTCAATGCTGCGTGAAATTGACGAAGCCCGCGATGCCGGCAACAAAGCAAATCGGGCACTCGATGCGGCGCTCGATAAGCTTGGATCGGCAGAAGGAATGTCGATGTGGGACACGTTTCTTGGCGGCGGATTGCTGGTGTCCGCCCTGAAATACTCTGAGATTAATAGCTCCGATGATCTTGTTCACCGCGCGCAGCGTGCCCTTCGTCATTTCGAGACGGAATTGATGGATGTCCAGAATGCCGCAACTGAATCATTTACAGTAAACAAAAATGATATCTTTACATTTACCGATCTGTTTTTCGATAATATTTTTTCGGACTGGATGGTTCATTCCCGCATTACGGACGCGAAAAGTAAGCTGAACGAAGTGCTTCAAGATGTACGTAAGGTTCAGGACCGACTTGCGAGAAAGCGAGACGAATTGCTACATGAACTGGAACGATTGGATGTGCAGGAGAAAGAAATTATTGAAGCGTGATAGAATGGCTGGAAAATCGGTAAACTGGAAGGGCAATTGGTTAAACTGTCATGGCAATTGTAAACTATAGATACAAATAAAAAACCTCATTATGCATCTTGCTGCATAATGAGGAGAAATCTAAATGCCATTTATAAATTTCATTCAAACGCTAAAAACTCAATCCGGTTGCCAAAAGGGTCATGTGTAAAAAAACGAGAACGGCCTTCGATTGGAGGTTCTTCACTAATCATATAATCAGCTTCTTCCAATCGTATTTTCAACTGCTCAAGTGCATTCACTGTAAAACCGGGGTGTGCTTTTTTTGCAGGCATGAAATCTTGCTGAATACCGATGTGAACTTCATGTAAACCACACTGAAACCAACATCCGCCGCGTCTCTTCAAGTTTTCCGGTTTTGAAATCTCCTCCATACCCAGCAAATCCCTGTAAAACGTCCGTGCCGCATCTTCGGAACCAGAAGGCGCGGCGATTTGGATATGATCAATGCCTGTTAAAAATTTGCTCATTATCCAACACTCCTCTAAACTTTATATCTTCAGTATAATCCATATTAACCTGAAGCACTAATCTCCTTTTCCAACGCCATTACATAAGGAAATCTTATTGTTTTTATTAAATGCTATTGAATTACACAATCACCTAAAGAACCCTATTCTATAATTGAAGGAAGTGTAAGAATGGATTACATACTTATATTTTTCATTGGTATGGCGGCGATGACACTTGGAACTCTTGCGGGCGGGGGTGGCCTGATTACAGTGCCGGCTTTGCTGCTGATGGGCATTCCAATTCACTCTGTCCTTGGGGCTGGGAAGATTTCAACAACAGTCAGTTCATTTTCGACCTTTATAACAGTACTACTAAAAAAGCAGGTTACATTCAAAGAGTCATTTTGGATCATACCGATATCACTTTTGGGAGGATTTACGGGTGGTTTTATCGCCACGCGTTTGACGGAAAGTACAATGTACACTATCGCGGTCATCCTTCTTATCTTTGCTTTTCTAACCTCATTCCTTTCCAAAGCAGACTTCTCAGGGGAAGAAAGCTTAAGGCCGACGAAAGTGGCCGTTCCTGGTTTACTCGGCATCGGTATGTACGATGGAATGTTTGGACCGGGACAAGGAACTTTACTTCTGTACTTGTTCGGTCATTTACGAATTGCGTACATTCGGGCAATCGGCTTCGGCCGTCTTGCAACGTTCTCGAGTGGATTTGGCGCGGCCATCAGCTACATCGCTATGGGTAAGATTATTTGGCCAATTGCTTTTGTGCTCATGGCCGGTTCTTTATCGGGTGCTCAAATCGGTGTGCGGCTTGCTGAAAGGCTGAATCCGCATCACGTTAAAATAATATTGCGGATTGTCACGATAGCATTGATTATCCAACTTATCATCAATAGTTTTCTTTGAATAAAACACCTCATCCCCTGAAAGGAAGAGGTGTTTTTGAATGAAAAAAGTATTCCAACAAATCCCTTTACAACCCAATTGCATATAGTGTACTATATAACTAACGCACTGATACAAAAGGAGGTACGCTGATGAAGCAGTGGAATGGGTTGATGAAAAAAGAGTGGGTGACGATGAAGTGGCCGTTACTTGGTAGCGCGTTTCTTGGGATTATCATACTGTCACTTTTTCCACTAATGATATCTAAGTTTTTGGGAGTAGAAGTACATGTTTTTGAGATTGCACTTGTTATTTGTTTTATATGGGCAGGGGCAAGTGTGTTAGCACCGGTTAGTGCGCTGTTTATAATGCTGGAGAGGGAAATGAAGCGGCCGGATGTATGGCTTCATTCAACAGCTTCCATTTTTAAACTGGTTGGATCGAAGGTTTTTTTTGCATCTCTTATTGGGATAGCCGGATTGCTGATTCCTACTATAGTTCTTGCAGTACAATACGCATTATTTAATTCGACAATGGCTGTATTCGATGACCTATTTTTCTTTGGAAGTATTTTCATCGTACTAATTTTTGCAGTTTCGATAATCTTCATGAGTATCGGGTTCTTCTTCTGGGTCATCGATCGATTGATGAAGCCATATTTAAAGGGATTTTCAATTGTTGTTACGATTATTTTGTTTTTCATTTCATCTCGGTTATATACCCTGCTCGCCCTCTCTGAGTTTTACAAGAAACTGACTTTAATTGGACCGATTGACTTAATGAAAATTAAAAATCCGAAGATTAATGTGGAATTTATGTATTTTGAACAAACTCAAACTTTTTTTTACACGGGTGAAATACTACTTGATGCTTTCTTTACAGTTGCTATGTTCATCGTTGCAGCTGTCCTTTTTGAAAAGAAAGTGAGGTTATAACGATGGGCATTGATTTTCTTCCAGACAAACCGATTTACCAGCAGCTCATCGACCGGATTACGGGAGATATCATTCGAGGAACAGTGAAGTCAGGGGAGAAATTGCCGTCTGTTCGTGAGTATGCTGTTGAAGCCGGTGTAAATGCTAATACGATGCAGCGCGTCTATAAGGAGCTGGAGCAGATGGAAATCACTGAAACGAAGAGGGGGCAGGGATCTTTCGTCACGGAAAATGAGGAGAAGATTTTCATGCTCCGCAATGAAATGAAGGAACAGCTTGTCACATCATTCCTTCAAAGTGTGGAAGCACTTGGTTTTACGACGTCTGAAATGATACAACACCTACAGGAACGGGGTGAAAAAGATGATTGAGCTGAAAAACATTGTTAAAAAATACGGCGGGCGGAAAGCACTTGAAGGTCTTTCACTTTCTTTGCCGCAAGGGAAAATAATTGGTCTTGTCGGGGAGAATGGGAGCGGGAAAACAACACTGCTAAAATTGATTTCAGGATTAGTGACGCCTGATTCTGGAATCGCCACGTTTAACGGAAGTCGTATTACGCGCAGAGTGGCGACAAATATTGCTTATATGCCGGATGCGGACTTGTTCTATCCTTATCTCACAGTGGATCAACTCATCGAATTTTACGACTCTCAGTTCAATGATTTTAATCCGGTGAAGGCGAGAGAAATTGCACAGTTTCTCAACCTGTCGCCTGATTCAAAAATAAAACATTTATCCAAAGGGAATCGGGGCCGTGTCAAAATTGCGGTGACACTCGGGCGCGAAGCGGATTACTATTTGCTGGATGAACCGTTCTCGGGCCTCGATCCGATGGTCCGGGATGATATCGCGAAAGGCCTGATTCGTTTCACTGATCCGGATCGCCAAACAGTCCTTTTGTCGACACATGAAATAAAAGAAGTGGAACCATTGCTCGATGAAATCGTAGTACTAAGAGGGGGACGTATAATCGCGCATGAAGCGGTTGACGAAATCCGGGATACGTATGGAAAAGATGCCGCTTCATGGATGGTGTCACTGTTTAAAAGATAGGTATATTTTTTCAATATGGAACAGTGTCTAGCTCCAGGCGCCAGACGCTCGGGTCATAAGTCAGCCCGGCTACCCGCAGCAAAGAAAACGCTGCTTCGCGGGTCTGTCTTATGCCTGTCGCGGGCCTACAGGATGTAGGTCATACAGCTATTGCCACAGGAAGTGGCGTTCTTAAGCTGCGTTCATTTGTGACGGCGCCTTGCGCATTTCATTAGGGAGGGAAATTGATATGGAAAAGAAACCGGTAGTGGAATTGAAGAATTTATCGAAAACGATTGGCAGGAAAAAAATTATCGACAACTTGAGTTTGTCATTGTATCCAGGGCAAATTACAGGATTCCTCGGTCCGAACGGGGCGGGGAAAACGACGACAATTCGTATGATGGTCGGGCTGATGGAACCGTCGGGCGGAGATATCGTGATTGACGGGAAATTACTGGCTGATGACTTTGAAGAAGGACTTTCCAAAGTCGGTGTCATTGTTGAAAACCCGGAAATGTATAAGTTCATGTCGGGCTATAAAAACTTATTACATTTTGCACGCATGCACAAAGGCGTGACAAAAGCACGGATTGATGAAATCATCGACCAGGTCGGTATGCAAAACAGGATTCACGAAAAAGTATCGACGTATTCACTTGGGATGCGGCAACGGCTCGGGCTTGCTCAGGCACTTTTACACCGTCCGAAGTTTTTGATCCTTGATGAACCGACGAACGGGCTCGATCCCGCGGGAATTCGTGAATTCCGGACATATCTTAAGTTAATTGCTGAAAAAGAGGGCGTTTCTGTTTTTGTTTCAAGCCATATGTTGTCGGAAATCGAGCTTATGTGTGACCGGATTGCTGTCATTCAAAACGGTAAACTGGTTGATATACGTGATATGACAGCAGAGCAAGAATCCCATTATTATATTGAAGCATTTCCGGTTGAAATCGCAGAAAGTATGCTGAAAGCTGAAGGGTTTACTGTGGAAGCGTATAAAGAAGGTTTTATTATCAATGCAGAGAAGACGCAGATTCCAGGACTTGTCCAGCAGATTGCGGTACATGAAATGCAATTGTTTGCGGTTCAGCCGCATCGCAAGACGCTTGAAGATCAATTCCTAGAAATGACAGGAGGTGGCCAGATTGCTGAAGCTCATACAAAATGAATGGATGAAACTCTGGAGTAAAAAAGCGACTTGGTTAATGACAGGCCTACTCGTGTTTGCGATTTTGGGAATGTTCGGTCTGACGAAGTGGATTGACTCGATGAATGATTACGCACAACA
Organism: Sporosarcina psychrophila; assembly: GCA_020742515.1. Lineage (GTDB taxonomy): Bacteria > Bacillota > Bacilli > Bacillales_A > Planococcaceae > Sporosarcina > Sporosarcina psychrophila_B. Next base: position 36,740 of record DYWT01000311.1, on the reverse strand, counting down.
AGATTGGAAAGCAAATGTGCAAAGCGAACTGACCTATGCGAATGAAGAGCTCGGAAACTCGGGACTTTCGGATGTTGAAAGAGAGAGAATTGAAAACGATAAAAAAATTCTTGAATACCGTCTTGCGAATTCAATCGAACCGCTAGATGGCAACAGCCGGGAAAGTATGATCATGAATTCAAGTGGCATCGGTTCCATTGCAGTTTTACTCACAGTTATTGTTGCAGCGGGAATTGTAGCCTCTGAATTTACTCAAGGAACGATTAAGATGCTGTTATCCCGTCCGGTGAAAAGGTGGAAGATTTTAACGTCTAAATTTGTGACGGTCACTATATTCGGTATTCTGCTTATGTTCGTCGGGTTCATTGTATCCATACTTGGTGCCTTTATTTTCTTCCAATCGGGAAATGGAGTAGAGCTTACGTGGAATGGTAAAGAAGTTGTTGAGGTATCTATTTGGGGGAAAGGACTTTATATGTTGCTCCTGTCATTTGCAAATGTATTTGTGACAGCAACGTTTGCATTTATGATTGGTAGCGTCTTCCGTTCTAGCTCACTCGCAATCGGCTTGTCGTTATTCATCTACTTTATGGGCAACACGTTGGTTATGATTCTATCGCAATATGAAGTAGTGAAATACATCGTCTTTACACATATGGATTTGACGATGTATGAGTCAGGTTATCAGATTGTGGAAGGCATTACGATGCCGTTTTCACTCGCCGTACTTGCAGTTTATATCGTAATCTTCCTGGTTATTAGTTATACGACGTTCATGAAACGCGATATTACAGCTTAAGAGGACACTGTTAATCAAGAAACTACTAAATTTGCCCAACACCGACTGGTTCAATGGTCGGTGTTTTTTGCGTTTTCTATTCAAATACTGCTGGTTACTATGGACTGTTGAATGAGAAGGTGACGATAAAGACAGTTAGAACTGGTAAAACAACATTCTATTTTCCCAATTACATGTTATCAGAATAATTGATATAGTCGTTTTAGATGCAAAATACGAAAAAGAAAAGAGGAATGACTAATGAAGAAATCGATGAAACTAATAGCAAGTACTGTGTTTGCTGCATGTATGTTAATTCCGGCAACGGGGGTAGGTGCCCAGGATGACTTTAAAGATTTTAAGGAAAAGCAGATGTCACAAAGGGGTGAAACATTCCGGGTAATGATTGAAACGACTGGCTTGGCAGAAGTAACGGCCGCACAAGAAGGACTTGAAATTCGCAATCAATTTGACACCAATCTTTTTACAACTGACGTGACTGAAAAGGAATTTAGTTTTTTGCAGAATATGCCGAATTTGAAAGTTGAAAAAGTACCGGTGCTATCAATTCAAATCGATCCGAGTTCATTAAAAATTAGTGATGAAGTAGATGCGGCAGCCGCAAGCCAGTCTATTCCTTGGGGAATTAAAGCAATCTACAATGATAATAACCTGTCACAGACTGCAGGCGGAAATAATATTCGAATCGCAGTTCTCGATACAGGTGTGAACGTCAAACACGCTGATTTGTACTATAACGCAGAACAATGTAAGGACTTTACACAAGCCCCGGCACTCGTCAACGGATCATGTACTGATAACCAAGGCCATGGGACACATGTTGCCGGAACGGCTCTTGGTGAAGGTGGAGACGATAGAAGGGGCGTCTACGGCGTTGCACCTAGTGCAAAGTTATGGGCATACAAAGTGCTTGGCGATAATGGAACAGGATACGCCGATGACATTGCCAATGCCATCCGCCATGTTGCTGACCAAGCATCTGCGCAAGGCGTGAAAGCGGTCATTAATATGTCACTTGGATCTAATGGAGAAGCTTCGCTGATTACAAATGCAGTGAACTATGCATATAGCAAAGGAGTTTTGATTGTTGCCGCGGCCGGCAATGACGGATACGCTGAAGGGTCAATCGACTATCCCGCTGCACTGCCGAATACAATTGCGGTAGCGAATCTGGAAAATAAAATTGAAAATGGCACATACCGTGTTGCGGATTCATCATCACGCGGAGTTACACGTACTGCAGGAGATTACGTTATCCAAAAGTTTGATGTAGAAATTTCAGCGCCAGGAACAGCAATCTTTTCAGCATGGAACAATGGCGGATACGCAACAATTAGCGGAACGTCAATGGCAACACCGCATGTTGCAGGTTTGGCGGCAAAAGTATGGGCTGAAAATCCAGGCTATACAAATGTACAACTTCGTACAAACCTTCAAAACCGTGCAAAAGCAAATGATATCCGATCTGGTTATTATGCAGGAACAGGCGATGATATCGCTTCAGGATTTGGGTTTGCACGTGTGAGGTAACTCTATTTTTTTAGCAGTTTAGAAGATATACCGAATCTCGGAAGCTTTGAAAAAGGCTTCGTGATTCGGATTTTTTTGTATCTAAAAAAGAAAATGAAATGAGTGCAGTAACATCAATAATACCCGCAGACCAAGTTTTTCAGCAGTGAGGGCTTAGTTTTAAAAATAAAAAGCAAATGATGTGATATAATTTGACTTATCAGAATAATTAGGGGGGTCTTCTGAATGAATATCGGTTCCATCGTGAAATACTATCGTTTGAGGAACGGATTGACGCAAGCAGAGCTGTCTAATGGTATTTGTTCCATTTCACATTTAAGTAAAATCGAATCAAATAAATACAGTCCCCATAAAGAAACGCTAGAAGAGCTATTCAAGAAAATGCATATTGAATGGGAAAAGGAGGTTGTCGGTTATAAGAAGTTTGAAGAAAAGTTAAGTCGCTTTATCAGCCACTCTGTGTATTATGATTTTGAATCAATGGAAACATTGTATAAAGAACTAAAAGAAAATGAAGATTATCTGCAGTCAACCGATCTGGTAAATAAATATGAGTTGTACAAGCTGCGCTATTATTTGTACAAAAGAGATACAAGTCAAGCAAAGAGGCAGCATCAGCTAGTTGAAAAACTGCGCCCAACTTTCAATGATTACGAGCGAATTGTGGCAAAAGTGATTTCCATCATGTTCTACATATCGATTGGAGAAGACGAGCGGGCAGAGCAGTTATTTGCAAAAATCGATGAAGATGCGGAACGGATTCCAAAATTATTGGAAGGGGAATACTTTTATCAGCGAGCCTGGTTACTGCATAAAAAAACGAAATATGGCAAGTCGTCGTACTATGCGGAAATGGCTGTTGAACATTTTTTGAAAGATTTTAATTACATCAGGCTTATGCATGCCCAATTGCTTCTTGCTATCAATTTTACAAGTAGGGACTTATACTTGCAGTCCGAAAAACTGTTCACCATCCTGATGCGCAATACCCAGATGATGGGGCAGGGAGAGTTATATCAACATACTCTTTACAACCTCTCCGTGTTATATAACCGAATGGGCAATCATACAGATGCGTATGAGTTGCTGGTTGAGTTGAAAAGTATTATATCGGTTGAAAGTGGATTTTATGACGCTGTATTGTTGAATATGTTGCACACGTCATTGGAAGCAGGAATTGATTCACCAAATGCCCTTGAAGAACTAAAAGTGAAAATGTATAAGTCAAAAGACCCTTACTTGGAAATTCATTACGAGTACTATAAAAAGACGAAATTTTCCCAACAAGAACTTTATGACTATTCCGAAAATATAATGTTTCCATTCCTAAGAAAGTATGGTTATATAGAGGAAGGAAGAAGAATAGCCTGGCGTCTAGCGAGATACTATAAGGAAAAGGAGGATTATGAAAAAGTAGATTTCTTCAGTGACTATTATTACGCGGAAGGGGACAAGGAGTTATGAAACAAAAATTGATTGTTTTCTTGATGGCAGTAAGCTTATTTATGTCATATGGTGCAGGTAATACACTAGCTAATTTTGAGGGACTTGAAAAGGATGAGACTGTATCTACTAAGGCAACAGGAAATAATAACTTTCAGCCACCTAGCGTATTACCTCCACAGTGTTAATCAGCTACACAAAAAGCCCTCCGGAAATGGAGGGCTTTTGCGTGTAATTATTTATGGCTGCTGAATGTACGAACCAGACCTGCAATATTACCAACGAGTACGAATGCGAACAGTGCAAACATGATGTATATGAACCACATTGACTATCACTCCTTTTATCCAATAAATCCTGTTCCCATTATACCACCCCCAAGATTGACAGGCAATGTTATCTAGGATGAGGTGTTGCTATTTGTGGCGAAGTTGTTGAGAGGTGGTGAAGTATCCCTATTCATACAATAATATAACCAATGCGTCTTTCTTCCTTATCTTTCATCGAAATGAAACCGCCGAAGCGTTAACATCGTATACATATGAACAGAAAAGGGGGTGTTTTCTTATGAAAAAAATTATCGCAATCCTGATTACCATCACTTTCGTGATATCGTTTAATGCGGTGGCACTTGCAAAATCTTATACAATTGATGAAGTTCAAATTAAGGGATGGGTGCAGCCAAACGGCGATATGGTAGTGAATGAACTATTCACCTATACGCTTGACGGTAACTTTTCTGAGCTGACTCGTTCATTTCCGGATAAGCACAACAGACAAGTGGAAGGCTTCGAAGCGCACATTGTTAGCGGAAAGCATCCTGTCGTAGGTGAAATAAAGGGAAGTATGTTGAATACGGTCAAGGTCGCGGCAAACGGCACGACACGGACAGTGAAAGTCGACGTGAAGGATAAGTCCGTCTCCGTTCTCTATGTATATATCATGCGTGGCGCTGTAAAATCATATGAGACATACAGTGATCTGGATATCACTTTTTTTGAACGTGGAGCTAATCATGATATCGACTATAAAAACGTTACTATTGCGTATGTGCTGCCTGGAGATGTTGGCGATAGTAAGATTCATGGATTCATGTATGATCAAAACGGAAAAGTAAACAATGTTTATCGAAACGGGATTGTTTTTACAACCCCGAATTCACAAGCCCATTCAGTAACAGCAACCCGGACTTTTTTTCCCTCTTCCATCATGACAGAACAACAAAAAGGTGCTGCACCAGTTTCGTTTGAGCAAGCTGTTGAACAGGAAAAAGAGCGGCTGGAGGCATTCCATTCGAAGGTAGCCTTGACTCCGATTGCATCTACTAGTGTGTGGGGCGGTTCATTGCTATTTCTTTTTGGAGCGGTCTTCTTGTTATTTATGCGTCAAAAATGGTTCGCTCCGTTTGGTAATCCAGCCCATGTTCTTCAGACAGACCCGGTATATTTGTCTTTCATCAATCATAATGGCGACTATCATCCGAAAAGCTTTTTATCTGGAATTTTTTCCTTAGCCGAGAAAGGCCATGTTGACATCCAACTAGCACCTTCTGCTGACAGATTCAAAGGCCAGTTGAATGTCCCCGAGAAGACCTTCGCTTTTCAGTTCAAAAAGGGCACTCAGCCGTTATTAGCTTATGAAAAAAAGCTGGTCACTTGGCTGTTCAAGGTCGGCTTAACGACCCGTAAATTTCATTTACATGATATCGCAGGAAAGGCTGACGGTGAAAAAGACCGTGAAAAGTCTTATTTGAATCAACAATACGTATTTGAAAAAACGCATTATAAATGGCATGGGAACGTGAAGGCGCTAATGGTAGAAGCACGAACAGTTTCCGGTAAGTTATCTAATGTGTTGAAGCAGATGATTTTTGTTGTAATTGCATTACTTATGGCTTTCGCTGTTTATACAGCTGGTGGAAGTGGATGGGAGATAGCCTTTCCGTTCATTATCGCAATACTAGTGATTGGTCTCTTTACTCAAAACCCATTGAACAAATGGCTGCCGATTGTGTTTTTCATTATCCTATTTTTCGTCATGCGACAGATGATTACAGGGGACTTGTACATAGCGTTGACCGCCCTCCTACTAGCAGGAACATTGCTGTACTACATGTTGCCGTCAACTTTACTAACGTCCTTGAATGCACTGTACACGAAGATGAGTATCATCAAGTTCCACAAACAGATTGAAAGAGGGTTCCCCCTAGGCTTGACGATTGAAGAACAGGAGCGGTGGCTAACACGTGCCTATTTGTTAAATTCATCCCATAAAAAGCTTCCCGAAATCAAAAACGGGCTTGCGGGTACTTTGCCATTTACCGCCTTATTCGCTATGGAGGCAGACCCACTTCACTTTGTACAATCTACATGGGGAGCCACACGAATTGTCAAAGCGAGTTCCAGTGATGGCGGATCCGCTCAAACCTTTGATACGGGAGGTGGCGGAGGCGGATCTGGGGGCGATGGCGGCGGTGCCGGAGCGGATTGAGTCCCAACCCATTCGGGCATTTACAAATACCGACCAACGAGGAGCCTGACATCTGTCAGGCTTCTTCGGTTATCCAATCTACTATCTCTCAAAATGCCAAATTAATAACAGAAACAGTGCCATTGTTTTAATTATTCGTTATAATCAGGTATTAAAGGGGGAATAGGAATATGATCAAGCAATCAATAATTGAAAACGTATTGGAAGCCGCACTCTCCACGGGTGGCGATTTCTCCGAAGTATTCATTGAAGACAAATTTATGAACATGATGGAGTTGCAGGGCGGCAAGATAGAAAAGAGTATATCCGGTCGTGATTTCGGGATCGGAATCCGCATATTTTCTGGACTTCAAAGTATTTACACGTATACGACTGATTTCTCGGAAGAAGGACTAATTAATGCGGCAAAACGGGCAGCGCTTGCCATCAAAGGCGGAGGCAGCGGGACAATTCACCCGCTTCAGAAAGAAACAATCTCTGCAATTCATAAAATTGCACAAATGCCGCAAACGGTGGAACATGCACGAAAAGCGGCAGTTATGAAAAAGGCCAATGAAATTGCGAGAAACTATGATGCACGCATCAAGCAAGCTGAACTTCGTTATATTGACGAAGAACAAAATGTGCTTATTGCGAACTCGGAAGGTAAATTTGTTGAGGATACACGAGTCCACAGCAGGCTCTCCATTCAAGCAATTGCTTCTGACGGGATTGAAATGCAAACCGGTTTCTATGGACCGGGAGCACATGCGGGTTTTGAATTTATCGAAAACCTAGACCTCAATCATTATGCTGGCGAAGCCGCGCGCATTGCGGTGACGATGCTTGAAGCGGATGAATGTCCGAGTGGGAAGTTCCCGGTCATTATCGACAATGAATTCGGCGGGGTCATTTTTCACGAAGCTTGCGGTCATGGATTGGAAGCGACTTCTGTTGCAAAAAATAACTCTGTTTTCGCGAACCGGATTGGCGAAAAGGTGGCGCCTGATATCGTCACATACATCGATGACGGAACACTGCCGAACGAGTGGGGATCCCTCAATATTGATGATGAAGGTGAAAAGACGCGGAAAAACGTCCTTATTGAAGATGGAATCTTAAAAGGCTATCTTGTCGATAAATTCAATGCACGTCGCATGAATACGGAAGCGACGGGCTCTTCACGCCGTCAGTCATACCGCTTTAATCCGACATCGCGCATGACGAACACATATATCGCACCAGGTAAATCGATGCCAGAAGAAATCATCGCATCGACGGAACATGGTATTTACGCGAAATATATGGGTGGTGGTTCAGTGAATCCAGCAACGGGTGATTACAACTTTGCCGTGGCTGAGGCATATCTAGTAAAAGACGGTAAAATTGATCGTCCAGTACGGGGCGCAACATTAATTGGAAACGGTGCAAAAACGCTACAGCTTGTTGACATGGTTGGTAATAATCTTGGACACGGTGCGGGAATGTGCGGGTCAATCAGCGGAAGTTTGCCGGTCAATGTCGGTCAGCCAATGATTCGTGTCAGTGAAATTACCGTCGGCGGGACGAAGGGGGAATAATTGATGACTATCAACGAATTTCAAGAGAAGCTATTAGCTGAAGCAATGGGAACAGGTTTCAAGGAAGCTGAAGTTTATTATGAGAAATCCGAATCATTTCGTGTCATGACTTTTAAAGGAGAAATCGACAGTTACGAGACATCTGAAGAGGGGGGCCTTGGTTTTCGTGGCCTTTACAATGGGAAAATGGGCTATGCTTATACGGAAAAAATCGAAGAAGCCTCGATTGCATTTTTGATTGACGGTGCCAAAGCGAATGCGGAAGTACTTGATGAAGATGACGGAACGGATATTTTCGAAGGCAGTGAAACGTATGCAAAGCATAACTTCTATAGTGAAGAGCTTGCGCAAGTGCCTACCCTTGAGAAAATCGAACTGATCAAGTCGATTGAAGCGAAAGTTTACGCGTATGATCCGCGTATTGTCACGCTTAATTATTGCGCGCTGCAAGATTTTTCCGAAGAGCGTGTTATGGCGAATAACAAAGGACTTTCGTTGAATGAAAAGCAGAACGGTCTCATTATCTTTATTTCCGCTGTCGTTAAAGATGGGGAAGAGATGAAAACGGGAAGTTGTATTAAAATGACTCGTAACTTCGCTGAGCTCGATGCCGAAGCAATTGCGAAGGAAGTGGCAGAAGAAGCGCTGTCAAGTCTTGGTGAAAGGTCAATTCCAACCAAGAAATATCCAATCATAATGCGTCATGATGCATCTGCGTCGTTACTCGCGACATTCGCACCGGTTTTTTCGGCCGAAAATACGCAAGCGGGTCAGTCCTTACTGAAAGGGAAAGTTGGAGAGAAGATTGCAGCCGATACATTCATGCTGCTTGATGATCCATCTCATCCAGACGCAATTTCGGGTTCAAATTTTGACGGTGAAGGCGTAGCGACCCAAAAACGTGCAATCGTCTCAAATGGAACACTGGAAACGCTACTTCATAACAGGAAAACAGCGAAAAAAGATGGCGTTGTAACGACTGGACACGCACGGAAATCATCCTATAAAAGCACACTCACAATCGCTCCGCTGAATATGTACATCGCTCCAGGTAACAAGAGCAAGGAGGAATTGATTGCCTCTGTGGAAGAAGGAATCTTCATCACAGGTTTGGCCGGCCTTCATTCTGGAGCCAGTACGGTCTCGGGTGACTTCTCGCTTGCGGCGACGGGCTTCCATATTAAAGACGGGAAAATCGCATCAGCGGTCAAACAGATGACAATTGCGGGCAACTTCTTCGATTATTTAAAAGACATCGTAGAGACAGGGGCAGACCTTGAATTCATGCCAGGCGGTTATGGCTCACCGTCGTTAGTGGTGAAAGAGCTTTCTGTTACGGTAGATTAACTCGGGTGGCATCTTTCACTATAAGTAAAGAAATTGAGCGATCATGTTTGATATAAAAGCAAAGAGGACAATTCCGCAGCGGGATTGTCCTCTTTTACAGTAAACCCTAAAGCTTTTTTCCTTCTTTCAACAAATCGCGAATTTCTACAAGAAGTGCTTCTTTAGGATCGATTTCAGGCAGAGCTTCTTCAATTATTTCTTCTTTCCGCTTAAATTTCGCTAGCAAACGAATTACCATGAAGATTACAAACGAAACAATAAGGAAGTCAAAAACAGATTGGAGGAAAACACCGTATGTGATATCTGCTTTCCCAATTGTCTGATGCATCCCTGAAAAATCGATACCTCCAGAAAGCACCCCGATAAGCGGTACGATAATATTCTCCACAAGTGATGATACAATTTTCCCGAATGCTGCACCAATTACAACTGCAATGGCGAGATCGAATACGTTCCCTTTGAGTGCAAAATCTTTAAAATCTTTTAGCATAACTTTCAATTCCAATCTATTAATTTTTTCATAGCACGGGCAAGCCGATGATTGCCAATGCCCCTATGAAAAGATTATAAACTGGAAGTCTCTAAATTTGCTAGAGCAAAAGTACATGTTTTCCAATTGTATTCTCTAATAAAAACCTCCGGGTCAATTGCGAAGGCAAAAACTTATGCGAATGGTTTTACATCATATGCATCCAAAATGTACTGCGGCACGAAAAAACGTGCCGTCATAAGTGGGTCGACGACTTGGCTTATTTGTGCTTCCCCTGAAGCACTCATGAGCATCGTCAGTTCTGCGATTGTCATGTCTGTATGTGGAAGCAGGAAATCGATTGCTTCTTCAACCGCCGTTTTTACGGCTTCGTCGAGAGTTGCGGCCGATACGATGAATGCGATTCCCTGTGCATTAACGAGTACGGGATGGCGAAGTGGTGTGGATTCCACAACATCGAGCGTTACGGTCGCCTTTCCAGGAACTTCGATACCGGACACGCCAATCTCGCCGTCACCCATCGCGGCATGGAAATCACCGAGTGCAAACAGTGCGCCTTCTGTAAACACTGGGAAATAAAGCGTCGCCCCTTCGGCAATCAACTTTGTATCCATATTGCCGCCATGTGCACCTGGCGTCCCGCACGAAACAGGCTTGCCTTCAGGAGCTACACCAATTACCCCAATCATCGGGTTAAGCGGCACTTTTACACGATCATTAAATAGCGCATAGTCATCTTCAATGGGAATAATCTTAGAAGCGAGTTCCTCCAAGCGATGCCCCATGACACCCAAGTCCGGCCCTGTCGCCATGACGCCCTGCGAACCAATCTCCAGTTTGTCGATCGACACCTTCAGCACATCACCGGGTTTCGCGCCGTTCACATAGATCGGTCCAGTCGCTGGATTGATTTTATCCCAATCAATGCCTGCAATTTTTGTCTCTGCGGATTGCACTTGATTTTCGAAGCAATCATACGTCTCGATTTCAATGGTTGTTCCCGGATCCACATGCATCACGGGCGAGTTGTCTTTGCTGAATGCATAAATAACATCTGTACATGCCAATGTTTGTGTCATATTCAATTCCCCTTTAATGTTGTTTTAAGTATTTTAGGCCATTCCCTTTAGCCTTTTTCCGATAAACGTCCCGACATACATTGTTTTAGTCATTCTTATCCCTCCTCAGTATCAAGAGGAAACCAGCGATACTCAGTCAAATCAATTTTTCCATCAATGCTAAACGTAACTCCTTCCAACTCGAGTAATTCCCGTTGGTGTAGCCCCTTGCCTTCCGCATCGGCAGGAGCGGAAATTCCACCTTGCGCATTAATGATACGATGCCAAGGCAGTTTGTATTTTGCACTCATCGAATGCAGTACCCGTACGACTTGCCTTGCCCCGCGCGGACTTCCGGCAGCAGCGGCAACTTGGCCGTATGTCATGACATGTCCAGCAGGTATCTCCTGGATTATTCTGATGACCCGTTCTGTAAAAACATTCATAATTCACAACCTCCTTGCATTATTCCTATTATATCAAATATCTATATGAAACTATTTCCATCTCACTTCGTATAGTTAATGGAAGAGTTTGAAAATAGAAAGGATTTGAGCTGGATGCAAGAGTTGTTTGTAAAACGTACTCTTATCGGATTCATATTGAAGGTCTCTGGGTTAGTTGTGATTAGTTGGGGTATTATCTACGCATTCATTCTGCAAGTTTCATTTTCTCAGCCAGGTCTGGATGGAATGAGTATGATAGAAAGTGTGGGGGGTATAGGGTCTATCGGTTTTATGACCGTCCTCGCAACGTATGCTATTTACGGAATCCTGCTAATTGGATTTGGCGAAGTGATTGATTTACTGCAAAAGATTTATGACCGGAATGAACCGTATCCACAAGCGTTACAAGCTGTGGAAAACAATTCGGATGCTGCTAATGTACCTATTCCTTTATTTGCCGAACAGGAAATAAAAGCGTTCTACTCTGAACAAAACATATGGATTGATTCAATTTCACCTACGAGAAACCGTAATGTTTTCATTGTAAAAGGAAATGGCCGTACAGAGTACATTGAGCTCGGAGAAGCAACGCCAAAAGTTTTAACTGAAGAAGAAATTGGTAACCTCTTTAACTAATCTTTACTTAGGTTGAGAGCGGTAGGTATAGAGTCATTACATTAAGTGGGAGGTAGCAAATATGGAGTTTGTTTTAACTAAAGAACTAGCCAAAACAGTAGAACAATCTGAAATAGATGCATTACATTCGAGGCTAACTGCCATCCAAGGAATAAGTGGTAATCCAATGGGGGTGGAAATAAAAAGCTTCGGGAATGCCACCGCATTTTCCGTCAAAAGTATCCCGGGTCCTTCCTTTAATACTGTGAAAGGTTTGAAGGAAGGAGATGAAAAGTCCTTGGAGGATATTATTGGGTTTTACAATAGTAGAGAAATTCCTGTGCGATTTGAATTGACGCCCGCACATGCGTCTGCAGACTTGCTTACTTATCTAAGTAAGAAGGGTTTTTATCAAATGGATTTTCATGCGTCTTTATACGCTTCACTTTCCCTGGGTTTAAATCCGATTGATCCGAAGATTTCTATCCGTAAGTTGGAAAGAAGTGAATTTGATATTTTTGCAGAAGTTTATGTAGCAGGTTTTCAAATGCCGCTGTTTTTAAAAAGTGGAATCGCTCAAAATAATGAAATATTATATGACAATGAAAATTGGACTTTCTACCTTGCCAGTATTGAAAATGAACCCGCGGGAATTGGCGTGCTCTTCAGTAAAGATGGTATAGGTACTCTTGCAGCGGCTGCTACTGTTCCGCACTTTAGAAATAGAGGCATACAACGTGCATTAATTATAGAACGTCTAAAGGAAGCTAAACTACTGAATGGAAAGTTAGTCGTGGGACAAGCGAAGTTTGGATCCGTTAGTCAAAACAACATGGAAAGAGCAGGATTGAAAATGGCCTATACGAAAGCAATTTGGATACAACAGTAATTCTACTTCTATATATGTTGAAATAAAGAACCCATTGAATCTGCCGTGGCGCTTAATATTGAGAGAGTTGTAATTCGGAATGTGGATTATAGAACGCTTGGCGCTTGGGGGATACTTTCGCCATAAGCCTGGATTAGCGCTTTGCATCCAGTCTTATGGCTTCGGCGACTCCATTAAAGAGTTTAATTAACGGAACCTTACAAAGGCGTGGGGTTTTTTCTTTCCTCGGATTTCCGGCTTTGCAATTTAAATAGACCGCCTCACGTCATTCACTGACGCGAAACGATCTCTCTTTTCCCGCGAGTATGCTGAAAGTAAGCATAAACCGAAATCGCAATCGTCACCCAAAGCGCACTTGCTGCAAACCCGCCGACAACATCGCTCGGGTAATGGACGCCAATGTAAATACGGCTTATTCCAATTATGATGATCATAAAGGCAGTGAACAGGATAAGTAGAAAGCGACTCACCATCGTTTTCACATTACGCCAGACGATATATGCAATGATTGCGTATAGAGCGAACGCCATCATTGAATGGCCGCTTGGAAAACTGAAGCCATTTGCGTCCATAATACGATGAATTTCAGGACGCTCCCGTTTGAAATAAATTTTAAGAACTTTATTTAATAGTGCAGTCCCGGCAATGACCACTATGAGAAGGAAGGCTTGTTGACGATAGTGCAGTCCAAAGTAGAGTACACCTGCAATGAGCAAAGCAATTGGTGCAACGACATAACCGGAACCAATCCACGTAAATCCTTTCATAATCGACGTAAGCCATGATACTTCCAAACCTTGTACAAATCCAATGACAGCATTGTCGAACCCTACTATTGCATCGCTGCCGATAGCGGCGGCAATATATCCGAATGTTACACCGAAACCGATGCAAAGGACAAATGCTATTAGGAGCCTTAGCGAGAGTTCACGCATAAACACACACACACCTTTCAATTAATCATTATTGTATACTATACCCGAGAAAAAAATACAGCTATATAAGTTGAAGCATTGAAATCGGTGTATAAACTGAGCCAAAGCACAGCGATTCAATGGAACTCTTTATTTTAATCTATACAAAACTGATTGAAAATTATTTATCATATTTCTAGAAAGATGCTACACTAGAAAGAACCTATCATTTACCATAAAGGATTGATTATGACACTAATACTTTTATTAGTAGGCTCGTATATACTAGGCAATATGCTTACAGGCTCAATTATTAGTAACTACTATTATAAGAAAGATATACGGATAGAGGGAAGTGGTAATCCTGGTGCACGCAATGCGGGGCGCGTGTTTGGGAAAAAAGCATTCATCGCGACATTCATTGGGGACGCAGCCAAAGGGGCGCTGGCTGTTTGCGCTGCCAAGTGGCTTGAAGTGGGAGCCGCTATGGAACTGTTTGCATTATTGGCAGTAACGTTAGGGCATGTGTTGCCCTTACTCATGAAGTTTCGCGGTGGAATGGGTGTATCCACTTTTATCGGTGGTATGCTTGCGTTCAACCCCCTGCTGTTTGCCGTTTTTGCTGGCGTGTTCCTCGTGTTCTATCCCTTCCTGAAAAGCTTTACGTTAGCAGGGCTCAGTGCAGTCTTGTTAACGCCGATCTTTGTGTTGGTCTTTTTATACGAATTTCCTGTCTTCATCGCATCCTGCTTGTTGTCAGGACTGCTTTTATTTACACATCGGAGTGATTTGAAACAGAAACTTTTCCCGGAAAAGAGTTGAGAGTATGAGTTTGATTTATAAAGTCGCGGAAACGGCTTCGGAATTCGAACAGATTCATAAATTGAATTACCGGACATTTGCCGAAGAGATTCCGCAGCATGACCGAAACGAATCGCAGAAACTCGTCGATAAGTTCCATGATGAAAATACATATATTATTTGCTTGAAAGATAATCGGCTCGTCGGAATGATTGCGGTACGGGGGAAACGACCATTTTCGTTGGATGGGAAAATTGGTCCAGTCGAACGGCAATTACCGATTCAAGTCAAAAAACCTGTAGAAGTCAGGCTTCTTGCGATAGATCAGGATTATAGGAACGGTCGTGCTTTTCTGGGGCTTATGCAAGCGTTAGTCCAATATTGCCTGAAAGCCGGTTATGATGCTGCGCTCATTTCAGGTACAGTTCGGGAGCAGAAGTTATATGGCCAATTAGGATTTACACCATTTGCTCAATTGACGGGAACAGCTGAGGCCGCGTTCCAGCCGATGTATTTGACGAAAGAAACCTTTGACGATGGGATTGCGGGCAGAATCTCTAAACCGCTTGTCAATTTCTTGCCAGGACCAGCGACTATTTCCGAAGGCGTAAGAAAGGCTATGATGGCAGAACCATTTTCTCATCGGTCTTCCGAATTCGAAAGTGTTTTGGAACGTGTGAAAGACAAACTGACATCGTTGACGAGAGCAAACTATGTCCAGCTACTTCAAGGGACGGGGACGCTTGCGAATGATGTTGTTGCAGCACAGTTAAGTAGGCATAACGGTAAAGGTCTTATACTGGTGAATGGAGAATTCGGCTCACGGCTCACAGATCATGCACAGCGCTTTGGAATGGATTTTGACACAATAAAAGTCGATTGGGGAACCCCTTTTGATGAAGATGAAATTAAACGTGCACTGTGCTCTGGTGCCTACAGCTGGTTATGGTGTGTTCATTGTGAAACATCGACTGGTGTGCTGAATGATTTGAATTCATTCAAAAAAGTCTGTTTACAATACGGTGTTTCACTTGCGGTGGATTGTGTGAGCGCAATCGGGACTACTACTGTCGACCTTACTGATGTCACCTATGCAACGGGTGTCAGTGGAAAAGGACTTTTAAGTTATACGGGTCTGTCTTTCGTATTCCATAATGAGAAAATCACGAAAAGTGATAAACTGCCGCGTTACCTTGACTTGGGTGTTTACGCAGAAGCGCAAGGAATTCCGTATACCCAGTCGTCCAATCTAGTATCGGCGCTAGACGAAGCTTTACTGATATTTGAGCAACCCGAAGAAGTTTACACGGCTATTTCAAGTCGTGCGCGGAAAGTAAGGAAGGCTGTTGAACAAGCGGGATTCACAATCTTGGCATCAGAAGAAGAGGCAGCCGACGCGATTGTTACGATTTCTTTACCTGCAGATTTCTCCGCAATGCAGCTCGGGGATAATTTATTTTTGAACGGTTTCAATGTTCATTACGAAAGTGCCTATTTGCGTGAAAGGAATTGGTTGCAAATTTCCTGCATGAATAATGTGACGGAAAAGGAGTTAAATCGAATGCTCCAACTGTTGCCTTTTTTAATAAGTACGGATGAGCTAGTGTTTACGACTAACCCCAAAGGGAAAACACATCCTATAGAAGGAGTTGGTGATTATGAAAGAATTAAAAACCGTTAATGAGTGGTACGATGTATTGGAACAATCGAAAGAGAATCCTCTGTTCGTTTTAAAACATAGTACAACTTGTCCAGTTAGCGCTGCAGCTTATAATGCGTTTGAATCATCCGCAACAGATGTACCCAAATATTTTTTGAAAGTAAGGGAAAGTCGCCCCGTTTCTAATGAAATCGAAAGTAATCTGCGTGTTGAACACCAATCGCCTCAACTATTTTTATTGAAAGACGGAAAAGCGGTCTGGCATGCGACTCATTATTCGATTAGTGGTCCACAAATTGAACATGCTGTAAAAGACTACGGAAGCAATTAAAGTGAAACAGGTACTCCGATTTGGGAGTGCCTGTTTTTTTACAATAGTAAAAGATTTTCTACAGAAGCAAAAGTAATGTGATAAAATAAGAATTATTGAAAAAGTCAAATAAAATATAATTGAAAGTAGGTTCTCTTGCATGCGTTTACAGGATAAAACTGTTGTCATAACAGGCGGGGCTAATGGAATTGGAGCTGTTGCCGCTGCCCTTTTCGGCAAACATGGAGCACAGATTGCCATCGTGGATTTTGATAAAATCGCTGGGGAGGCAAAAGCACAACAACTACATGAAAAGGGAATCGAGGCCGCTTTCTTTCAGGCGGATGTTTCTGATAGAGAAAATGTTAAAGGGATGGCAACGAAAGTTATTGAACAGTTTGGCAAGGTGGACATCCTTATTAACAATGCGGGTATTACAAAAGATGCGATGATGCTGAAGCTCGAAGTGGACGATTTTAAGCAAGTGATTGACGTTAATTTGACAGGTGTCTTCAATTGTACACAAGCTTTCCTTCCGGCAATGCTTGCACAAGGAAAAGGGAAAATCATTAATACGTCCTCTATCGCGGGAACGGGAGGAAATGTCGGGCAAACGAATTACGCCGCAGCAAAAGCGGGTGTCATCGGTATGACGAGAACGTGGGCGAAGGAGTTCGGTCGACAGGGCATCAATGTAAATGCTGTCGCTCCCGGTTTCATCGAAACAGATATGATTGATACAATTCCAGAAAAAATCTTAGGACAAATCAAGATGATGACGCCTTATACACGACTTGGCACGCCGGAAGACGTAGCGAATGCTTATCTGTTTCTGGCATCCGACGAATCTGACTTTATTAACGGAACCGTCCTAGAAGTAGATGGTGGCATGTTGAAATGATGGTAAGAAGGGCTATATTTTGTAAACTTTTTAAATAAATAACTTCAATGATGGTGGGCACTTCAACCGGTTACACTTGAAAAAGTGTAACCGGTTGAAGTGCTTTCTATTTTTATATTCATATTAACTTTTCTTAAATTATTATTAAAATAAATTTACTTAAGTGTATTATATTCATCTTGGATGAATTGACAATTAATTTTAAATAGACAGAAATATTGTTGTACAAATAATTTTGGTTATGGTAATATGAAAAATAATTAAACCTATACTGTAATAGTGAGGGAGGCCAATATGGAGGATATATTTAATAAAATAAAATTTCTTCGAAAAGAACAAGGTATAACACTAAAAGAACTTAGTTTGAAAACAGAACTGTCAGTAAGTTTTTTGTCGCAGATTGAAAGAGGAACAACCTCTTTAGCCATAACTTCGTTAAAGAAAATTGCGGATGCTTTGGGAGAATCAATGGTTTATTTCTTTGAAGACAATAATGATTTAAATTATGCAATATATGAGGAAAATCAAAAACCCTTCCGTATAGGCAGTTCAGATGCCACACTTGTTAGCCTTAGTAACCATTTTCCGGACCGCAAAATGGACACGTTTATTATAACATTAGACCCACATCATAAAGACTCTGAACTAGTTCAACACCCAGGAGAGGAATTTTATTATGTGATGGAGGGAGAGGTAGTTATCTATATTGGTGAAAAGAAATACTCTCTTAAGAAAGGCGATGCAATTCACTTTCCCTCTACAGTGCTTCATAAATGGGAAAATCCATGTGATAATAAAACGGTTTTAATAAGTTCTGTGAGCCCAGCGGTATTTTAATGCTTGTTTCTATCGAATCTAAAAGATTATCAAAAACCTTATATTGCCAAAAGATTAATGTAAGCGCTTAAATACTAGATTTTTTAAAAAACTATTAATTAATATATTATAAGGAGGAAGATTCATGTCACGTTATAGATTAGGTGTCGATATTGGAGGAACTTTTACAGATTTAGTAGTATACGATCAAAAAGAGAAGGTTTTTCATACCCATAAAACATTAACAACTCCACATAATTTGGCGGAAGGAGTAATGCAGTGTATCAATCAATATGTAAAAGATTTTAATGAGATTGATTATTTTGTTCACGGAACCACATCTGGGTTAAATGCGTTTTTAGAAAGAAAAGGAGCAAGGGTTGCGCTTTTGACAACAGAAGGTTTTCGAGATGTATATGAGATAGGGAGAGCAAATCGTACAGAAATGTACAATATTCAATATAGTAAACCTGCACCTTTGCTTGACCGGGAAAATACTTACGAAATAAAAGAAAGAATGTCCTACCAAGGAGAAGTACAAACCCCGATTGAAAGCGTTAATATTAATGGGGTTATTAATGAACTGAAAAAAGGAAAATATGATGCTGTAGCTGTCTGTTTTTTACATTCATATAAGAATCCAAAGCATGAACAAGAAATTAGAGATGCGATTGAAAAAGAATTGGATATCCCTGTATCGCTTTCAAGTGAGATAGCACGTGAATGGAGAGAGTATGAGCGTGTTAGTACGACAATTATTAATGCATATATCGCTCCAATCGTAAAAAAGTATTTAAATATTCTCGAACAACAAATGGTGGAGAATGGATTTGATAAAGATATTTATATCATGCAATCCAATGGTGGAGTTATGACATCGAAAGTGGCAAAACAACTTCCATTGCAAACGTTAATGTCCGGTCCTGTCGGAGGAACGATTGGCGGTGTCAATTTAACAAGACTGACTGGAGAGAAAAACCTAATTTGTGTGGATATGGGCGGAACAAGCTTTGATGTCAGCATAACGATTGACGGGGAACCTGATGTCACTGCAGAAACGATTATGGAAGGATTCCCAATTCTTTCGCCTATGGTTAATATTCATACGGTAGGTGCTGGTGGTGGATCGCTTGCTTACCTTGAGGGTGGCGGATTAAGGGTTGGGCCTAAAAGTGCCGGATCGAATCCAGGTCCGGCCTGCTACGGAAACGGTGGAAACCAGCCTACGGTTACGGATGCGAACGTTGTATTGGGAAGGATAGACCCCAATAATTTCCTGGGCGGCGACCTCAAGCTTGATAAGGAAGCGGCTTATCAGGCTGTGAAATCAGTTGCTGATCAAATCAACCTTTCTGTCGAAGAAACAGCAGAAGGAATTTGCGATATTGCGAATGCAAAAATGGCAGATGCAATCCGTAATTTAACAGTTAAGCGCGGAATTGATCCAAGAGAATTTACAATCGTAGCATTTGGTGGAGCAGGTCCCATGCATGCAGTACTGATTGCAGACTTACTGGATGTAAAGAAAGTATTGGTACCGAACGTTTCCGGAACATTTTCAGCATGGGGAATGCTTCAAACTGATATCCGTTTCGATACTGTACGAAACTATGTCTCCTTACTTTCTAATGTAAAGAAAAATGAGATGCAGTCGCTTTATAATGAAATGCAAGAAGAGTGTATTTCAATGTTGAACCAGCAACATATTTCAACTGATCAGATTCGATTCCAAAAAAGTGTCGATATCAGATATGTTGGTCAAGAATATACAGTGAATATCGTGAATGAGTCGGATGATTTGGCCAAACTGGAAGAACAGTTTCATGAATCCCACTTCGATATTTATGGACATAATAATCCTAATGGCGGAACGGAAATTGTGAATATAAGAACTACTGCACTGGGAGACTTAGAAAAAATTGAAATCAAAAAAGACAACACTAGTTCGGAAGAGTTCATTTTAGCAGATCACACAAGAGAAATTGTTTGGAATGGTGTAGAGAAAACGACTGGTGTGTATTCTACTCATGATTTAAAGCCAGGTAATCACTTCATAGGACCAGCAGTTATTGAAGATAAGAACTCTACGATTGTCATACCTCCTAAGTTTTCAATCAGTATCGATGAAAATCGTAATATTAAAATTTCTAAAATCACTATAAAAGAGGTGGAACTTGTATGAAGGTAGTAGAAAATCAAGTCTTCTTAGAAAATCCAATTACCACGGAAATTGTTAGGAATGCTCTTGTTTCTGCGGCAGAAGAAATGAATTCTAGTTTAACGAGAAGTGCCTTTTCTCCAATCATTTATGAAATGAAAGATTGCAGTGTTTGCCTGTTTAACCAAGACGTCGAACTGCTTGGACAATCTGCGGGACTACCAATATTTCTTGGGAATCTCGATGAATGTATCAATGTAACAACAAAAATGATTGGTGGAAACCAGAACTATCAAGAAGGTGATGTCTATATTTTGAATGATTCATATATAGGTGGAACGCATTTAAATGACGTTACCACATTCTCCCCTATTTTTTACGAAAAAGAGTTAGTTGGGTTTACGGCCACTAGGGCACATTGGCTTGATATTGGATCGAAGGATCCAGGGTATCCAATGGATGCAACTAATATCTATCAGGAAGGAATTAGGATTCCGCCTACGAGGATTCATCAGAATGGAAAACCGATTGAGGATGTTATTCGATTAATAATTAGCAATAATCGCTTCTCTGAAGCAGCTCTAGGAGATTTAAACGCACAAATAGCGGCATGTAGGACAGGTGAAAAGCGTTACAAAGAGTTAATTGAGCGCTTTGGTCTAGATAGGATTAATAAATGTATCCATGACATTTTTAAGCAATCAAAAGAATTGGACAGTGAAGTTGTACGAAGTATTCCAGATGGTAACTATGAGGCTGAAGGGTATCTTGATAATGATGGCGTGAAAGATGAGCCGATTCTTGTAAAGGTCAAGGTAGTAGTAGATGGAGAAAATATTGAAATTGATTTAACCGGCTCAAGTGAACAAAGAATGGGCCAGACAAATTGTGGTTATGCACAAGCCATTTCCGCATGTAGAGTAGCATTTAAAGATTTGATTAGCCCTCATTCACCGGTTACTGGTGGAAACTTTAAAACATTAAATGTAGTTGCTCCGAAAGGAACCATTTTTCATGCAGTAGAACCAGCTCCTTGTGGGTGGTACTTTACACCACTTGGTTTACTCATTGATTTAATTATAAAGGCGCTTTCTCCGGTTATGAAAGAGAAAGTAGCGGCTGCACACTATGGAGATTCAATGGTAGTTACTTTCTCCGGGATCAATGAAGAAAATGATGAACAGTTTTTGAGTGTCGAGGCAACAGCAGGAG
Source organism: Sporosarcina psychrophila (assembly GCA_020742515.1). Classification (GTDB taxonomy): domain Bacteria; phylum Bacillota; class Bacilli; order Bacillales_A; family Planococcaceae; genus Sporosarcina; species Sporosarcina psychrophila_B. The sequence continues at coordinate 15,302 of DYWT01000311.1, read as the reverse complement.
GGTGGGGAGCATTCAACCATGGAGATGGACCTTCTGCGTTAATTAACCATGTCAGCGGGGATTTTAAAAATCTACCAGTTGAAGTGTTTGAATCCAAATATCCTCTTCGCATAAACCAATACGCTTTGCGGGAAGATTCCGGAGGTAAAGGGAAATTCCGCGGCGGACTTGGTGTAATTAGAGAATATGAAGTGCTAAGTGAAGACACCCAAGTTTCACTTTGGTTTGAAAGATCATTAACTCCTGCTTGGGGGCTATTTGGTGGAGAAACAGGAGATCAGCCTGACGTTGAAATTGTTTCAGCAGTTGAAAATGAACATTTATTAAAGGTAAATGGAAGAAAGGTATTAAAAGGGGATAAAGTTATTGTTAGAACTGGCGGAGGTGGAGGTTTTGGCAGTCCAATGGATCGGACGGAAGCAGATCGGGAAAGAGACATCCGCAACGGCTATTTGACTATTTAAGACATGATATTTTGCTGAAACATAAGTTGTGAAGAAGGGGAATTCATTTGTAAAGACGAATTCTCCTTCTTCGTCATATTTTATATCAGAAAATTTAAATAACATATTTTGTGGAGGGTTATTTTTTATCATGAAAAAGATTAAATTCATATTCGAGAAAGGCGATGTACTATTTGCCACACTCAATGAAAAAGATGCCCCAGATACTGCTTCTTTAATGTGGGATTCACTGCCATATGAGAGTAAAATTACTCAATCCAGGTGGTCCGGAAGAGAAGTGAATTTTATGGTAGATCTGCATGGTCTTCCTTCAAGAGAAAATCAGACAATATATACAAGTATTGGGGAAATATGCTATTGGCGAAATTGGAGGCTCGAAGTAAACGGACAGCCCGAGCATGTAATAGCAATATATTATGGAGCTGAAATGGCTCGGAGCCATATGGGGGAGGAGCTGGTCAATGTACTTGGGCAAGTAGACTATAACCAATTAGAAGTGTTGAGAAAAATCGGAGAACGTATTTGGCTTGAAGGACTAGAAAAAATTAGAATAGAAAAAGTTATTTAAGAAAAAACTTGTTGGGAGTGATAGAAATGAATTTATTAGATCAGGACTCTGGAATGAGGAAAGTCCCAGAATCTGAGAGACAGCATTGGATGGTACCGGCAACAATTTTTGGAGGATTGGAATTTTCAGTACCTGTTCTTATGATTGGAGCTGTACTTGCGGGGAGTTTTGGGATTTCCAAAGTATTGTTGATTCTATTAGTAGGACTAGTGGTTATTCAATGGGCTGGAAATGCTCTCCAAGGGTATATTGGTGCTAAAACAGGCTTATCTTCATCTGTAATTGCCAGGACTAGTTTTGGATCTTTGCAAGCACGTTTTATTATCGGGCTCGCATTAGTTATTCTTAATATAGGTTGGTTTGCTGTAAACACAGCGGTTGCTGGAAACGCGATTGCGGCAGTTCTACACGTCAATTATAAAGAAAATTGGATAATATGGGCATTGTTAACAATAGGTGCAGGCCTTCTTTTCGCTATACCTGCTGTCATTGGATACAACTCCATGAAATGGACAGATTATTTAGCGGTCCCGTCAGGATTAATTCTTATCATTGCCGCAGTGTTCTATTCGTTAAAAGGAGCCGGGTGGGAAAAAATAACGTCTTGGAATCCAGAACCTACTATGACATTCTGGGGGGCAGTAGGTCTCATCCTAGGAGCAAATGTTGCTCAGTGGCTAATTGCCTCAGATTATACGCGCTATTCGAAGCCTACAATTAAAGACCAGGCGTTAATTCCATTAGGGATTATCGTGATAGGTTTTGTGTTTTTCCTTACGGGAGCTGTGATGTCGGTCGGTGTAGGGGATGCAGACATTGTTACGGTGATGCAAAACCTTGGATTTCCGTTTTGGGGATTCTTGATACTATGGTTGGCCCTTTGGACAAGTCAGTTGGTTGCCAGCTATTCCACTGGTCTAGCTGCGGCAAACATGTTTAATGTGCAATCAGGTAAAGGAAGAGCATGGTTAACAATCATTGGATCCGCTTTAGGTATCATTTTAGCATTAATGGGGATTTTAACATTCTTCATGGACTTCTTAATCCTATTGGGCGTTATTTATCCGGCTATCGCGGGCGTTATATTTGCTGATTTCTTTTTCATTCGTAACAAAGAGTGGGTTGATAAAGAGGGGTGGAATTGGATGGCTACTCTTGCAATGATTTCAGGTGGGCTTGTAGGATACGTAACTCAATATCTAATACCAATTGGTATTCCTGCAGTTCAGTCCCTGGTCGCTGCGGTTATAGTATATTTAATAGCAATGAAGTTGAAAGCTATAATTGCTCCTGACCAGTTTACAGAAACAAGTACAGTAAATAGTAAAAAGGCAACTGTTTTACAGTCTACTAATTTTGAGAAAATTAGTGATTAAATAAGTCTGGCGATAAACTGTTATAGAAACATTTATAATATGAATTAATAGTAGAAGCAATTAACTAGAGGTAACCCTCGTTTTCAAAAATGAAAACGAGGGTTACTTTCTTTAATAAGTTACTCTATATTTCGGGGTTAGCAGTAATAAAGAAGTGATAATAATACCATCGTTAACCCGATGAAATACATAGGAACTTCACTGCACTGTCTGTGAGATTCAACCAGTAGTGAGGATTACTGGCCTCGATAACGATAGAGTCATTTTTATTCAATTGATAAACTTCATTATTGATTTGGACAGTGAGCGTACCCTCCAAAACATAAAGAAATTCATTTCCGAAATGTGAGAATGGGCTCCCTTTATTTTCACCTGGATTCAGAATGACTAGGATTGGATTGAAGCCTATATTTGATTGGCTGCCCGACAGGTCTTTGTAGATGAATTGATTAACCGTCAAGTGTTTATCGCTATCGATCCCTCGAATGACTTTAGGGTTTGAATGTGGCTCTGTGTCATTTGAAAAGAAGTAGCTTGGATTCACTTGCAGAACTTCAGAGATTTTTTTAAGTGATTCGAGCGTTAATGACGATTTCATCCGTTCAACTTGCGAAAGGAAACTAATGGATAGATCCGTTTTCTCCGCGATATCCTTTAACGTCAACTGTTTTTCTTTTCTTAATAACTTTATTTTTTCACCGATTGTTTTATCCAATGAATTGCCTCCTTTTTATTTAGCTGAGTTGACAGAAGATTACTATTAATTTAAAGTTAGATTAACATTATTGAAGTGTGATTTCAATTGTAGTGTAATAACACTTCAAATAGTAACTAATTTTATATAGAAATGAGGAGATATATTAATGATAACCAATCACTTATATTCAACTGTCGATGTCCATGTTGCGGGCGAACCTTTACGAATCATTACAGATGGACTGCCGGAAATAAAAGGCGATACCCAGCTTGAAAGACGGGCCTATTGCATGGAGCATCTCGATTATATCAGAGAATTGCTAATGCTAGAACCGCGGGGACATCACGGGATGTATGGATGTATCATTACGCCGCCAGCAAGTGCTCATGCAGATTTCGGTGTCCTGTTTATGCACAATGAAGGTTGGAGTACGATGTGCGGTCATGGAATCGTCGGAGTCATTACGATGGGGATCGAAACGGGCAGATTTAAAGTGACGGAGGAGAATCGGAAGTTTGTGATCGATAGCCCTGCAGGAGAAATAACTGCTTATGCGAAATGCAACGGTTCAATTGTAGAATCGGTTTCTTTTGAAAACGTTCCATCATTTGTTTTGAATAAAGATGTACCAGTGAGCATCGATGGTTATCAGTTCACTGTTGATATCGCATTTGGAGGTGCTTTCTATGCGGTTGCTCAGAGTAAAGACATTGACTTAAAAGTGAGTAAAAAAGATTTATCAGCGCTACAAAAATGGGGAACAAAAATTAAACTCTTCATTGAAGAAAAGTTAGAAGTTGTCCATCCGGAAGAAAGCGGTCTACATGGCATATACGGGGTTATCTTTTCGGACAATCCTGTCAGCAAAGATGCAGATTTACGCAATGTCACCATTTTTGCAGATGAACAAGTCGATCGATCACCATGCGGGACAGGGACTTGTGCAAGACTTGCAACGCTCTATGAGAACGGCGCATTGGGTGAAAATGGAAGATTCGTCCATGAAAGCATTACTGACGGACAATTCATCGGTGAGATTTTGTCAATAAATGAAGTAGGTGGGCATAAAGCGGTCATCCCGAAAGTCACTGGAGAAGCATTCGTGACAGGCCTTCATCAATTCTTAGTAGACCCGCGTGATACATTGCCAAGAGGATTTTTACTGGAAGAGATTTGAACATTCGATTGAAAAAGTCATATCTTTTGAGTGAATTCAGTACTGGAGGTAAGAGACATGTTGATTTTAAGTGCAAAAGACCAAAAAAAATTAGCGGATATGAATGAGGTGATGGAATGTGCTGAACTTGCCTTGAAAGAGTTTTCCGCCTTTAAAACGCAAACGCCGATACGACTTTCCCTCCCTTTTGGTGAGGAAAACACAGGTTTAGTTATGCCTTCTGTTGCAGAAGGGTTAAAAACAATGGGTCTTAAATATGTGACGGTCGTTCCAAACAATAAGGAAAATGAAAAGATGATACAAGGGGTCGTTCTACTTTCCGATATTGAGACAGGAAAGCCACTCGCCTTGCTAGAGGGTTCTTATCTGACCCTTATTCGAACGGGGGCTTTATCAGGAGTTGCAACCAAATACTTTGCCCGTGAAGACGCAAAGACGTTAGGCATTATCGGAACCGGCGAGCAGGCAAAGGGGCTTTGCGAAGCTGTTGTGGCGGCAAGAGACATTGAAGAAATCTTTGTTTTTAATCGTAGTGAAGGAAAAGCAAAAGAATTTGCACAATACATTGGCGAGAAATTCGGCCTTAGAGTCACAGTCTGTATGGATTCGAATGAGGTTGTCCGTAATGCGGATGTCTTAGTAACTGCAACGGGTTCGACAACACCGGTTTTTACAGAAGCGTTGAAACCTGGAACGCATGTTAATGCGGTTGGATCATTCCGCCCATCGATGCAGGAGTTACCATCACATGCAATCAGCTCAGCGACAAAAGTCATCGTTGAGGCGGAGGATGCTGCTTTGGAAGAAACGGGTGATTTGCTAGTGCCTATCCAAGAAGGAGTATTTTCTGAATCGGGTATTCATGCAGAATTGGGAAAAGTGGTTAGCGGTGAACGTCCAGGTAGAGAAAATGACGAGGAAATAACTGTTTTCAAATCTGTTGGCCTTGCGATAGCTGATATCGTCGTTGCAAAATACTTATACGATAAGGCGATGGCGACCAAAGCCGGGGTCACGGTTGAATTATGACATAAGCAAAGTGCATTAGTTATTGAGATTATAATAAATTATGGAACCAAAATAGCTGCCGTGGAAGTCGTAATACTGACTTCCACGGCAGCTATCTTAAAATGCTCTGTTTAGCTATGCACTTCTACTTTAGCTTTATTGACATGCTCCTCCCAATACTGTTGGAGTTTCTGTTTGCCTTCTTTTACAGAAGGATGAAATTGTATAAATGCATTGTCTCGTGTGTGTTCAATCATTTTGATGGATTCTTTGATTTCAGATTCCTGTTTGCCGCCGCTGATGTTGTTGGTAATCGCAAGCCCCGCCGTAACCCCTTGACTTATCGCCACTTTAGCTCCTTCGACACCAGTGATGTTTCCAGCAACATATAGTCCGTCCAATGCTGTTTCCAATCGATCGTTATGAAGTGGCACGTAACCGCCCAATTCTTCGATGAAATAGAACGGACAGCCAGCAACCGCCGCCAACTCTGCCAAAGGGTACAAGCCGCCCGCGATACAAACGAAGTCGGCACTGATTTTTTCTTCTGTCCCGGGAATCACTTTGCCTGCCGCGTTAATGGTAGCTAGAGTAACCCCTTCGACTGCGTTGTCACCATAGATATTGATGACGGCTTTTCGTAACATGATTGGAATATCCCACATTTTCACGCCGTTTTTCGGAAAGAAAGTGATGCCCATTTTTTTCATGAACTCATTCTTCATAAGTTTGCTCCCGAATTTGATGAAGGCTGAGGGTGCCATATGGGAAACATGCAACAATGAATTCATTACATCCATTGGGTTACCGGATTCTTTCGTAACTTGATTCATTTTCGGTAACGTGATGCATGCAACGTCTATATCAGCTAGTTTCAATTCCATTGCGATTGCGGATGACAGCACATTCACGCCAATAATGACACCACGATTGCCGGGCTTGACCCTATGTACATTCGTCATGACTTGGGCAGCTCCGACAGACATGACACCCGGTAGTGTCCAGCCCGGTATTGGCAACGGTACCTCAGCTGCTCCGGTTGCAAGCAATAGATGCGAAGTATAGTATGTTTCCTCTTCTGTATAAATGACCCATGAATTATCCAGTTTCTCAATATTGGATACCGAGGCACCTAATCGAATTTGTACGCCAAGAGCGATTGCTTTGTCATGCAGGTTCTTGGATTCTTTCATACCATTCCACCACGTTCCATTCGCTTCTTCGTATAGCTGGCCTAACAAGCGTCCGCCCGCAAGCATATATTCATCAAGAACAAGAACTTCGGAACCATTTTCCGCGATGGTGATTGCGGCAGATAAACCCGCGGGTCCTGCTCCGATAATAATGACTTTACTCATTTTCCGACCTCCAGTCTCTAACCGATGTCAGGAGTTTTTCGCCACTCGATACAGTCATGCCATCCTGAATAGGCGTTAGACAGGCTCTTATGCCTTGTTGTCCGTTAACAGTGACACGGCATTCGAAACAATGGCCGATATTACAATAAATTCCACGAGGTGTGCCATTTTCCTCGTGAACACGCAATGTACGGACATCATTCGCCAAAAGGGCAGCAGCTAATGATTCGTTTCTCAATCCCCGAAATATGGAGTTGTTGAAAGTGAAGGAAACAATATCCGTGTCGTCTACTTTATCCAATACTGGATGGTTAATAATTCTCCTCGTCATTTTGTAATATCCCCCAAACTGCCGAAACTTACTGGTCTGATAGGCGGTTGATATTTCAATGTGATTTGTGCAACGTCTCTTTCGGTTGAAGAATGTGCAATGCTGTCAACCATCGTGCGGCAAGTTCTTCCACCGCAATAGCCCATGCCGGCACGGGTCCGAAGTTTCAGTTCCCTTGCTGAACAATTATAGTTTTCAGCCGTTTCTTTTAATTCGCCATAAGTTACTTCTTCGCATCGACAAATGATCATTTCATTTTCTGACAAGTAAATCACCCCATACTTAAACTTTGTGAATATACATACTTAACTATATGCAAGAATGTAGCCAAGTCTGGAGTTTTATAATTTAATGCCTAATTTATTCATACGATTATAAAGGGTTGCTCTGGTAATTTCTAAATTTTTAGCGCAAAGAAGTTTATTTCCATCGGCTTTACCCAGTTCCTTTAGGATAATGTCTTTCTCGTAAATTTTTAATTGTTCATTTAAAGAAAGTTTTTCATCACTGGCAGGTTGATAGGCTTGAGGTACATCATTATCCGCAGCCGTTGATTGTGGAATTCTTTCCATATCGACTGGAAGATCATCGATTCTTATTTCTCCATTTTCGGAAAACGCAACTAGCCGCTCGATGACGTTCTTTAGCTCGCGGATGTTTCCTGGCCATGAGTGTTGGAGCAGTGACTGCATGACGGCTTGCGAGATACCGTGGATGGGCCGGTTATACTTTACCGATAATTCATAGAGGAAGTAATGGGTCAACTCAATAATATCTTCTAGGCGTTCGCGCAACGGTGGAACTTTGAAATTGACAACATTTAAACGGTAATATAGGTCTTCCCGGAACTTACCTTCATTAATGAGTTCTTTCAAGTCTCGATTGGTTGCCGCCACAACTCGGAAATCCACTTCCAGCTCCTTCGTGCCGCCGACAGTGTAGAACTTTTTTTCTTGCAGGAGTCTCAGTATCTTCACTTGCATGTCCATTGGCATTTCACCAATTTCATCCAAAAATAATGTACCGTTCTTTGCAAGCTCCACTTTCCCCTTTTTCCCTTTTTGATTTGCTCCTGAGAAAGCTCCTTTTTCGTAGCCGAAAATTTCACTTTCAAACAGTCCACTTGGAATGGCGCCACAATTGATGGCGACGAAAGGTGCGCTTTCAGGCTCGCGCAAGTTGTGGATCGCTTTTGCGAACAGTTCTTTACCGACACCGCTCTCTCCGTAGATGAGTACTCCGGCATTTGTTGTAGCCGCTTTGCTGGCAATTTCCAACGTTTTCTTCAGTGCAGGGCTGTTACCTTTTATATAGGAAAAAGGATTGACGGAAGGCGATGTCTTTCTAACTTCTTCTTCCAGGCTGAACAACTTTTCAGAAGTCATATAGAGCTCATTATTCAATAAAATCTGGCTGGTTATATCTGTCTCGGAAACGACCGCCCCAATTATCTCTTCGTTGAAATAGATAGGATTGGAATTGATCATGACGACGAGATTCTTCCGGGCGTGGTGCTGGCTGTGGTAAAGGGAAGTTCCGTCTCTTAAAGTATTTAGTATTTCCAATCTTTCGGTATTGAAAAATTTGGTGATGGGTTGACCGATGATGTCCTTTTCTTTTACGGAAAATATTTTTTCTGCCCCTTTTGTCCAATAAAGGACATTGGCTTCGTCGTCTATCACTGTGCACGACTCATCGATGGTTTGTAAGATGGTGTTTAAATATGCTTGAGCACGTCGATATTCGTTCAATAAGTATTTAGAAAACACTTCATACGTCAAAAATCCCAAATATTCATTGGAATCATTACTGATAAGTGCAATGTCGGTAGCCCCAAGCTCGTTAAAAACTTCTTCTGATGTGCTGCTAACTGATAAGACTTTGCATGGGGTGTAGATGATTTCATTTAAAGATTCAACAAATTTGACACATTGCGGACCATCGGCCGTTAAAAGGAATACCTTTTTAGGTATTTCTTTTGCAATCCGTTTCGCTAACAAAGCCTCGTCTTTCATTGATTCCACTAGTGTAAACTCTTTTTCTATCAACTTATTGAGTAGTTTTTGCGAAAAGTTCATTTTATTAGCCACCTCGACTGTCAAAATATTTGAACTGTATAAATAAGTTTACACTAATTATCGGAATGTTCAATAGAGATTGATAATACATGTGGGTTTTGATGTTTGGCACGCGACTTGCAATAGATATATGTGAACAATCAAGCGAGAGGGGGGTTATTGTGGGAAATACTCAACATCGAGACGTTGTCGTCATCGGAGGAGGGATTATGGGCGCAGCAATTGCCTATTATGGTTCGAAAGCCGGTTTGGATGTTACCGTCCTTGAAAAGAAGGAGTTGGCGAGCGGAACCTCCTCCAGATGTGATGGAAATATACTGGCGATTGACAAAGATCCCGGTTTTGATAGTCAAATGTCCGTGAAGAGTCAGCAACTCGTCCATGAGTTGGATAAAGAACTTGAGGTTTCGTTTGAATACCGCAACCCTGGAAGTATTTTAGTATGTGAGAACGATGCTGAAATGGAAGCGGCGAGTGAGTGGGTCAGAAGACAGCAAGAAGCGGGATTAGATTTCAAAATGCTAGATCGTGAAGACTTGCGCAATGAGTCCAACTACTTTGCGGATGATTTGTACGGGGGATTGGAATGTAAAACGGATTCAACCGTAAATCCGTACATGATGACGTATTCAATGTTTCATAGTGCTGAAAAAAAAGGTGCGAAAATACATACGAATACAGAAGTGAAAAATGTGACGCGAAATGAGGGAGGTCAGTTTTTCATCGAAACGGATAATGGTACGTATACCGCCAATATAGTAGTCAATGCCGGTGGTGTATGGGCACCGAAGCTCGGTGAGATGGTGGGCTTGGATATACCAATCATTCCAAGGAAAGGTCAGCTGATTGTCGCTTCACGGCAACAGCCTGTCGGGCTGAGGAAGGTTATGGAGTTCGGTTACCTTATTTCGAAATTCGGCGGTGAAAGAACGGTCGATCCGATGACGGAGAAATATGGCGTTGCGCTCGTGTTCGAGCCTACCGAAAGTCAAAACTTTTTAATCGGCAGCAGCCGGCAATTCACAGGTTTTGATACGCGGGTCGATCATGAAGTGACCAAATACATTGCCAAACGTGCGATGCGCTTCTATCCAAAAATCGCGGATATGACCGTTATCCGGACTTATGCTGGATTGCGGCCGTGGACGGAAGATCACTTGCCGATCATTTCCCGCGTGGAGCATATCCCAGGGTATTTCATCGCCGCGGGTCACGAAGGGGATGGAATCAGTCTCGCTGCCGTGACAGGCAAACTGATTGAAGAAATGATTAATGAAAAAGAAACATGTATCCCAATAGAGCCATTGCAACTCAGCCGTTTTAGAGAAAGGGTGACTATTTGATGAATTACCAGCGACTGTTCACAACAATTGATACGCACACGGGCGGAAACCCAACAAGGACACTGATTAGTGGACTGCCTCCTTTGAAAGGGAATACTATGTCTGAAAAGATGTTGTATATGGAAGAAAACTATGACTGGATCAGAAAGTTCCTGATGAATGAACCACGGGGACACGGTGTTATGTCAGGTGCATTATGGACAGAACCTTGCCATCCAGATGCAGACGTCGGAGTCATTTATATTGAAACGGGCGGTTATTTGCCAATGTGCGGACACGATACAATCGGTTTCTGTACAGCGCTTGTTGAAGCGGGACTGATTGAGGTTCGTGAGCCCTTTACGAACATCAAGATAGATACACCTGCAGGACTTATCGAGGTGGAAATCAAAGTCGTCAACGGAAAAGCTGAAGAAGTGACGTTCGCCAATGTGCCAGCATTTTTACTTAAATCAATTGAAATTGACGTAGAGGGTATCGGTAATGTGGAATGTGATATCGCGTATGGAGGGAATTTCTATGGCATTATCGATGCGCGCAAGCTTAAACTGCCATTGGTTGAAAACAATGCAACAACAATCATCAATCAAGCAATCGACATCCGCAATGCCATCAATGCAACTGAAGAAGTAATTCATCCCGAGTTTCCGTTTATCACTGGATTGACGCATATCGAATTCTTTACAGACCCGGTTCATCCGGATGCAGATGTCAAAAATACGGTTATCGTTCCGCCCGGGGGGATTGATCGCTCCCCTTGCGGGACAGGAACATCCGCGAAACTTGCGACGCTGTATAAGAATAAACAGATCGGCATGCATGAACTTTTCGTTCATGAGAGCATCGTCGGTACGTTGTTCAAAGCGAAAGTGCTTGAAGAAACAAAAGTGAAAGAGCTGGATGCAGTGATTACGGAAGTGACAGGCTCTGCTTGGATTATGGGGACACACCGTTTCTTCTACAATGAAAAAGATCCGCTGCGCGAAGGATTCCTGCTTATTCCACCAATGGAACATGTGCCAGTGAAAGAGGGTGTATAAATGAACTTTGAAAAAATGTACAGCACAATCGATACGCATGTAGCGGGAGAGGCATTCAGAATCGTTGTCCAATCACCGATCAGGCTTCACGGAGAGGACGTGCAAGCAAATCACGATGAGTTGAAAAATAACTTTACAAATGAAAAGAGTTTATTGTTGAACGAACCGCGTGGACACCGCGGAATGCATGGATGCGTAGTTGCCCCATCCCAAACCGCGGATTTTTCGTTGTTATTCTTCAATCACGTAGATGTCAGCAACTTCAAATATGAAGGGCTGCTCGCGACGGTAACAGCGTTGATTGAAACTGGGAATTTGAATAAGTCGACAGATGGGTTTTACAAAGTGGAGACAGTGAACGGCATTTATTCTGTGAAAGCGCGCGGTGAAAACCAGGAAGTGACTTCCGTTTCCATCGAAAGTGAAGCCTGTTCCGAAATCAATACCAATTCGGAATTCGTTTCAATAAGTGTTGACAATGCACGCAACTACTTGCTTTACACACTGCCCGATAGCATTCCCGGCATTGAATTGGAACATCTGGCAAAATTGAACCGCTGGGGCTTGGAACAGACGACGAAATTGAATGGCGATAACATCGATTACGCAGGAGTTATAGTGATTGAATCAGTGCCATCTACGCCTGATAAAATCCGATCGGTAACATTTGAAAAAGACGGCTATATCCTACGATCGCCGGGAATTGATAGTACGTTTGCCATTCTTACATCGTTGGCGAACAAAGAAGACGACCGATCCAAAATTGAAAATGAAAGTATTTTTGGAAGTTCATTGACAGCAAAAAAACTTTCGGAGGATGCCCTTCGATTCTCCGTTGAAATAGAAGCGTTTGTCACGGGGGCGCATGAATTCATCTTTGACCAGGACGATCCATTGAAGGATGGATTCTTATTGGTATAAGAAATAATTAAGTTTGTTTGGAAGATTTGTATAAACTGTTCGTAAAATGACCCGGGAAATTAGTAAGGGGGGATAGTATGGAAACAGAAAAAAGATTGCCTAATTTGGTCGAAACACTGTTTGTTTTAATCGGTTTTGGATTGATTATGATTTTATTTATCATCAAGTTTGAGATTTCAATCCACTTGGCCTTGTTGACGACATGGTTCTTGATCATGCTCGTTGGATTGAAAATCGGTTATAACTACATGGAAATGCAGAGAGGAATTTTGAAAGGAATCAATGACGGTCTGGAAGCGGTGCTCGTTTTACTTTCAGTCGGTGCGTTGATTGGGACTTGGATAGCGGGTGGAGTTGTACCGTCCATCATTTACTATGGACTTGCCATTATTGAACCGAACATTTTTTTAATGGCAGCGTTCATCATTTGTACGGTTACTTCGATTGCGACCGGGACCTCTTTCGGTTCGGCAGGAACAGCAGGAATCGCAATGATGGCAATCGGGGCAAGCTTCGGGTTTCCACTCCCGCTTGTTGCAGGTGCGGTCATTTCGGGCTGTTATGTAGGGGATAAGCTATCGCCGTTATCCGATACAACGGTTATGACTGCTTCACTATCTAAAGTCGACTTGATTGATCATATCAAATCGATGCTGACAGTCAGCATCCCGGCTTGGTTGATTGCAGCCGTTCTGTTTTTAGTGACAGGATTCTTCTATAACGGTAGCGGAGATTTAAGTGCAGCAACGTCAACAATGGCATCTTTACGAGAGTACTTCAGTATCAGCTGGTATATGCTGATCCCTGCAGTTGTCGTTATCATTTTACTGGCGTTCAGAATGCCATCAATTCCAGTTATTTTATTCGGCGCTTTTTTAGGGACAATCTGGGCGTTCTTATTCCAGGGCGCAACGTTTTTGCAGGCATTCAACATCATGTATGCAGGAAACTCAATCACGTCGGGCGTTCCGTTCATCGACAATCTGTTAAACCGCGGTGGCATCGTGTTCATGCTTGACGTTATTGCCTTAATCATCTTTGCACTTGGTGTAGGGGGCTTGATGGAAAGGATTGGTGTATTACGTGCTGTTGGTAACTATTTATCGAAATGGGCAAACAATCCAGGTAGAACAACAGTTTCTACGCTTCTTGCAGGATTTCTTGGAAATTTATTTGGCGGCGCATATGTCTCAATCATCACGGCCAGTAAAATAACCGGAGACAACTACGATCGCCAGAACATTGATCGTCGGGTACTTTCAAGAAACACGGAAGCCGGCGGGACAGTTACGACACCGATGGTACCGTGGTCTGACGGTGGAGTATTCATGGCTACGGCACTAGGAGTTTCGACTTTGAGTTACTTACCATTCTTATGGTTCAACTTCTTAGTCATCATTATTTCGGTCATTTACGGGTATACGAATAAGTTCATTTGGTATACGAAGCCAAAGACAGCTGTACCTGAATCAATTGAAGAAATAAGTGAACCCGTCGTAGGAGATTTAAAGTTATCTTAAAAAAACACAAAACTTAGGAGGAATTTATTATGGTAAAACTTGAAGGGGTATTCCCAGTACTAATTACACCAATGATCAATGAAAGGGAAATCGATTGGGAAGGATTCAAAAATAACATCGAGCATTTCATCAATGCGGGTGTGACAGGTCTTACAATTAACGGCAGTACGGGCGAATTCGTCAGCTTGACAAGGGAAGAGCGCTATAAAGCAGTTGAAGTAGCAGTTGCACAAGTCAACGGTCGAATTCCATTGATAGTTGGTACGGCGGCCGAAACGACAGCAGATGCGATTGAATTTACACAACAGGCTGAACAGGCTGGTGCGGACGCTTCATTGCTGATCAACTCGTATTATTCACACCCAAAAGAGAACGAAATCTATGAACACTTCAAGGCTGTTGCAGAATCTGTTAAATTCCCGGTGATGATTTACAATAACCCATTTACATCGGGCGTCGACATTAGCACGGAAACGATTCTAAAAGTCGGACGTGACGTTGAAAACATTACGCATATTAAAGAATCAAGCGGTGGCATTGGCAAAGCGCGTGATATTGCCCGACAGGGCGCAGGTTTCATTAAAGTATTCTGCGGATCTGAGGACCTTGCAATCGAATCGCTACTTGTCGGTGCAACGGGATGGATTTCTGTATCGGGGAACATTGCACCACGCCTTGTGACGGACATGTACAACCATGTTCAAAATAATGAATTGGACCAGGCTTGGGCACTTTATGATAGACTTCTGCCGCTTTGCGAATTTCTTGAAGGGTCCGGAAAATACGTTCAAATCGTTAAAAGAGCAATGGATCTGCAAGGGTTAGCGGGCGGACCATGCCGCAGACCGAGACTTCCGCTTAACGAAGAGGAAGAAGCGAAATTGAAAGAACTTCTACAAAGCTTGGAAACGGTCACTAACTAAGAAGTGGAGGTGGAAAACGAATGGAAGCAACAGACTATAAACTGAAACCAAAAGTGCAGGAATTTTTGCAAGGCGTCAAAGGGCTTTATATTGACGGGGAATATGTACCAGCAATTAGCGGGAAAACATTCGATGTCATTAATCCGGCGACCGAAGAAGTGATCGTGCAAGTAAGTGAAGCGCAAGCAGAAGATGTTGATATAGCGGTTGCCGCTGCGAGAAAAGCGTTTGATGAAGGTGAATGGACGAAGATGGAGACAGCTGAACGTTCTCATCTTATCTATAAGTTTGCAGATTTATTGGAAGAACACCGTGAAGAGCTTGCGCAACTGGAAGCACTGGATAACGGCAAGCCTTATGCAGTAGCGCTAGCAGATGATGTGGATGGCACGGTTCAGCATTTCAGATACTACGCGGGCTGGGCGACGAAAATGGTCGGACAAACAATCCCTGTGTCCAAGGATTACTTGAATTACACCGTACACGAAGCTGTTGGTG
>DYWT01000310.1 GCA_020742515.1 Sporosarcina psychrophila | reverse complement strand
GCATATAAATATTTGATTGTCTTTTTCTTCTTGGAATCAAAGTAAGTCAAACGGACTCCGGCGTAAGCTGTGTTTGTGTACGTCGTCTTGAAGGAATACCCTGTGACCGAACTATCATCCTCTTTGAATGTGGCAACAGCTTTTTTGGATTCGTATTCAACCTCTCTGAATACAATTAATTGTTTATCTGTTACTTTTAGCGAAAACCCTTCATCTTCACATAACTTTTGCAAAAACGTTGCATCCGATTCATCTTTTTGCGCTTTGTCTTTAAAGCTTGGATTCAGTTTGCTGTCAAAGAACAATTTCAATTTATAACGGGACGCTATGTCCGTTGCAATAGCTTTTATCGTAATATTCTTCCAAGACTTGCTTCTTTTCAGATTCATAAAATTACTGTTGGCCGGGACGGAAATACCATTCAGACTAATGACCGACGGACGTCCGTTGTATTCTGGTTGGTCTACAATGAAAAACCCACAAGGCAGCCTCTTTTTTTCTCCATCTTTGCGCCAATTTACAGTGACAATGCTTGCGGTAAATGTATCCCCTTTATCAAACATCCAATTAGATATCCATTTCCTTTTAGCATCTGATATCTCAATCGCTACATCGTCCGCTGCCCCGCCTGCATTGTCAGTAAAGGTGAATGATTCCAAGTCAGGCGCAAGATCACGGGTAATATTGACCCCATTATATTCTAGTTCGACGTACGCCCTTCTCGTTTTCATGGAGTCCCTCTTTTCCAAGGTGGCAGATTGGAGAATTGTTGAATTTCCTCAAGTACTGGAACTATCAATTCTACGCCGGAAGAAAAAAGCAACTCATTAGCCAAGTCCGGATTAGCTTTCATGAGCAAGTCAGTATGATATTCACTTCCGTAAAGATTTTTAGAAATTATATCCCACATGTCTCCCTGTACCGTTACATACACCAATTAAGTCACCCCTTGCTGAACGACAATCTTTCTTCGTCCGACTGTACTTCCTTTGTCCACCTTTTAAATTCTTGAAAACCTTTACTGCTAACCTCTTCGACGTCTTTTTTGGTTGCGTTATTCTGAACAACATAACTTGGGCTATATATATATTGAGCGTTCGAATTCCCTTTGTTCGAACCCCCGAGCAAGGCTTGGAGCTTAGACAAAGGAAGAACCGCTTCTTGCTCCGCCCCCTCTCCGATCATTGCTAACGTCGGACCAGTCGTGATACCGCCTTTTGCAAGCATTGGGATTTGAGGAAGGTTGAAGCCTATGGTTTGCCCACCAATTCCTGGAACCCATTCGGGAACGTCTAATCTTATTTTGTTAACGCCGCCAATCATTGCGTTTGCTGCCATAACCAAGGCATTTATAGCGCCTTTTCCGGCAGCAGTAACGCCAGTGAATAATCCGCCGACAAGTCCTGACACGGCACTTACCACGCTTTGTACTAGAGTTTGCAAAAAGTTAAACGGTGCAGCCATAGCGGTCTGGATATTCAGGAATACAGATGAAATATGACCCCAAAGCATTCCCATAAACCCTTGTATAGATCCAATAAAACCGCTGACCTTGCCAAGCACCGCACCTATTACGCTAGATACTGTATTTCCAATAAATCCAAAGATTCCTGAAAAAACACCGCGAATTGCTGAGACGATTGACATGAATATGTTGACTCCGAAAGTCCGGGCCATCTGGAAGATAGTAACAAATCTTGTTACTGCATCTCTAGCAACTCCCACTATTTTACCAACAGAGCTTGTAATAGTTCGCAAAATACCAATACCTATTTGGTAAAACTTATCCATAAATAGATGATAATAATACTGCACACTTGTAGCTATTTTTGGACCAAGGCCTTTCAAAAAACCCCAGAACGCTTTCGCAATCGTGGCAATACCCTTTACCAATTTCCCCATCATCATGAGATTCCAGAGATTCCATAAAAATTGAATGACGCCTGAAAATAATTGTTTAACGCCAGTCCACATGCCTGCCCAATCGCCAGTGAATACGGATGCGAATATTTTCACTAAACCAAGTATTATCTTTAAAGCTCCTTGAATAACGCCCTTCACATTGTTCCAAACGCTATTTAATACAAGTAGAATCACCGGAGCCAATACTTGAATGACCTTGTTAATCCCTGCAAAAATGTTTTGGACTGCCTGCGTAATCTGCGCTCCATTTTCATTCCAGAAAACCAACAATTGATCAACTATTCGTAAAAGAAAAGCAACTATTTGTTCTACAAAAGGAGAGATAATAGCTATGACAGTTTTAACAATGCCGATAATGGAATTAAAAACAGTGCCTACGACCTTAAAAACATTTGTCATTGCAGAGATGTAAGATGATCCGTTCTTACTCCAGAACTCTGAAATTTGCCTAAATACATTTAGAACCACTTGTCCTATACGGACAAATATTGGACGAATGTTATTAATAATGCCCAATGCACCTTGTATAATTTGTGCACTGTTTTCGGTCCAGTAAGTTTTAACTTTTGCGAACGCCCCCTGCAAAGAAGACGCTGCTTTTGAAAATATTGGGCTCAATTTGCTAAAGGCTCCGAATGCCACATCTTTTACTGATCCGAGTGCTCCTGATACTTTTTTAATATCAGGCAAATGACTTGCGAACCTTTTAAATCCTTCAATCACTTTATCGACATCTATTTTTTTGATTACCCCTACTATGTTTCTTAACTGATCGTTGACAATAGGCAGAATAGGTGACCCGAACTTTACCAGCATTTCATTATACGTATTCTTTAACATTTTCACGTTGTTTTCATATGATTGGGCTTCCCTCGCGCCTTGGCCGAGAACACCAGAACTAGTATGTTGCTCCAGTGCGACCATCGTCTTAACAGTCTCTTGCTGCTCTGCGGTTAAATTCGCCCACTTTTTACCGTATTCTTTTAGACCCCTGTCACTCATCATCGACGCAGACGTATTTACCATCGCTGTATCCACGGAGGTGTATTCACCTTTAATCATACCCATGAAGCGAGCAGTGGTGTCAGCCATACCTTCGTTTGCAAAAGCATTAGCGTCGACCGTTCTGTCTAAATACTGCTGCGCGATCCCGTGCGCCTTTCCTTCTTCAATACCTTTACCTTTAAGGATAGCGACATATTGCATATATGTTTCTTGTAATTCTACGGGGTGCTTATTCCACGTCGCCGACATGGAATTGAGATACTTGTCCGTCGAGCCCTTCATCTTGCCCATGACTTGAATATACTGCTCTTGTTTTGCTTCGATGTCAGCAGTCGTCTCTATCATTTTCTTTCCAAAGTCAACTATCTTATCAACGGCAAATGCTGACGCGACAACCGCGCCTATGCCGATTATTGCGCCCTTCATCGAGCCCATCGAACTAGTCAGCCTGCCCGCTCGACTGTTTAGATTGCCTACGTTATTATTCATGTTATTTAAATTCTGATTGGCATTAGCAAATGCGGTCCGCATTGATGAATCCATTCGAGCGCCCAGTCGAAAAGCAATCTCATACGCCTTGTTGCTCATTGGCTTTTGTTCGCCTCCTCAATTTCATCTATTACCGACCTTAGCTCGTCCGTTCGAAGAGCTTCGAAGTATTCGATGCTTGTGTGAGTTGACATAGAAAGACGGACGCATACTTTTCTAAGCATACGTCCGTCTATCTGTTTTATATATTTGTTGTTATCTCGTTTGATAAATCCTATTCGTTCAAAAAACCCATCACGATGTTTTTCACTTTTAACCCTTCACGCGCGGGTAGACCATCGAAGAATTCCGTTGGTTTTCCTGTCGCTTTCGCGGATAGAATACATGCATATCCTGTAGTCAGTTCGTTCATAACTGAAAATTGACCGATTTGGCTAAACTGACCGTCAGCTTTTATTAAATCCCCCGTCGAAAGATCATCGAGCTTTGAGAGATCCACCTCATTGTATTCAGTACCTTCGAATAAATAGGGTTTTTTAAACGTTACTAGAAATTTGTTTTCTTTTTCTGGCAAAATGTTCTCCTCCTAATAGTTAAATTAAATTGCATTTCGTACATCTTCTAATAGATCCTTGCCGTTGACGATAAAGATAAAATTGAGCTTATCGAGCTCTAATAGCGTGACGCCGTTTTCTTCAATTTTTATATACAAAATTTCAATTGTGTTCGTTGTTTCTGTCGGTGTCCCTACTCCAACTTTCCCAAGATTAAGACCTTTAGGCAATCCTTTTATCGTTACTTTTAATGGCCTGATATTTGTTTTTCCGCTAGAAACGTCATAACTCTGTTGCGCTGCGCGCAATATGATAGTTTGTCCTTTGTTTTGAAGGAACTTGAAAGAAGGATCGCTAATAGATCGAAAGGGAATTTCAATAGTTTGCGAACTGAAATGACCTGGTGTAGCTGACTCATATTCTCCTGCAATACCAGCGCCTGATACTGTTTCTGTCATAGCTTCAAAATCCGGAAGCGTAACCTCCGCCGCAACGCCTACAAGTTTATCAGCGTCACTATACACGTTAAAATTGACAATCTTTTCTGGAATAGTGCTCATTTTCAATCGCCTCCAAATAATGCATTAGTTAATATTGTTGGGTCGAACTCAAGCACGTTAACAATATGTTCGGCTGGTGGGAAGAACGCCACTTTTTGAAGAAATTGAATACGGCCATTTAATAGATTAGTAACAGGGTTGTCCTTTTGAAGAAATTCGATTTTCGCACCAGCAATCTGTTGTTGCGACTGCAGTCCGTTACCTCGAATATTTTCGCTATCTACGACAGATTCAATCAGTCTGAGATTAGTTGGATCATCTACCTTGTCGAAATAAGTTTGGATGAATGTGTTGCCCCACCAATTGAACATACGGCGTACTGGCACGAAACGATCTTTAATATCGGAAGTAGTAGGATAGGCACCAGTGTTATTTCCCCAAGTTCTCCAACCTTTCATATTAATAGCTGTAACGATGCCTGCCCCGTTTAAAAAGTTCCCTTGCAATTGATCCAAGAAGACTTCTGTCCCGTCAGCAAGGAGCGTCCCAGTGATCGGTAGACGTTTGTTTGATGGCGATACATAAGGCACGTCGCTGTTTTGCGCATCCGTGAAAGCGGTTTGCGCCGCCACCAATGCGCTCATCCAGTAGATCTTATTCCCCACTCGTCCTTTCGGCCAACAAATGATAGAGTCCTTACTGGTATAGCTGTTCATGTTTTTCCATGTCGGTGCATCTTGATAATTTTTAACTTCCGCACTATCGATATCTAAAACGTTCATGGCGTTAAAACAAGAATTGATATATCTACTTTTGGCATCAAGGACAGCCGCCACTACAGGCAGATGTGACCAACCAGGAGCAAGAATAAGCCCCGGTACATCATTTAACCTTGGATAGACTTGATCGATTGCTTCTAGTCCCTCGTACTTGCCAGTCGCAACGTCATAGCCTCCAATAATATCCTTCTCGGTAACTTTCGAAGGGTCTAATTCTTTATAGCTGACTTCCATTTCAGAAGCCGAAGCAAGTTCTCCCGACTCTTCCAAAATTGTGATTACAACAAATCCGTCGCGATCAAATCCTGCTGAGAAGTCCGTACCCCGTTTAAACTCAACACTAGCGACTTTTACTGCTATCGAATCTAATAGGATTCCCGTTTTCTCGATTATTCCTTCGCTTTTCGTGACAGGAATGACAGCATCATCTACTTGCTTAAAATGACGTTCTGGATCTAGTACATTGATGAAAATAATAGGCGCGACGTTAAACACTCTAAAGGTCGCATCCATCGACTGACAAAGTGTGTATAGTTCCCAATTGTCACTGTACCCGACCTTTTCAACCGCTTCCTTCCAGTCTGTCGCCATAATAGGTTTATTTACAGCAGACAAAGGATCTTCAATCATATTAACTGGAGCCGTCCCGATAACTACCTGTATTCCGGCACTTGATTGAATCGGAGGAATGACAGAAGTAGAATTTTCCGAAATTGTAATACCGTGATTATAAGCCATCGTTTAACTCTCCCTTCCTGTGTGCTTTAAAACATTTTGATAAAGTTGGTAATCTCTTGATCCTTTTTTATTGATTTTCTCCCTTGTCGTAGCGAGTTCAGAGATTGGTTTGAAAAGCAGGACAACAGCCCGACAAGATTCTCCTATTAACGTGGCATGTTCAGGTATCCCGTTTTTGAAAACAGAAAATTGCTGAAGTCCAATTTCGGTGATACTCGGACCGCAATATATCAATTGTTGAGCAATCTCTTTTTTCGGTGTTTCTACCAAAGCAGCAGCCACCATTTCTTTGGTTGCTAATTCTTTAATCTGTATTTCTTTCGTCATATCATTGCCTCCACGTCTTCGCGCAAACTGCGCGGTATTTCAAAAATTGTTTCAATCCACGCGAAATAATAAGGGTAGTTATCTTGTTCGTTGTAAAACCATTTCGGTTCATCTTGCATTTCATAACTTTTATCTATTTGTGGGTTTCTTCCTAAATCCTGCATGATTTTTTCAACGATATTCATTACGTCTTGATACCCTTGATTGTCCGTTTCATCGTCATGTGTTGCGACGATAAGTAGAACTTTAACTTTTCCGTTTTCGCCTTCATCCATATAAACGATGACACACGGATAAAAAGTACTTTCAGGGTTTCTTGATGTTGATTTCGTTTTTCGGGGCAAATGTTGCTTAAAAACTTGTATATTCTTCATTACACCCTCTTGAGAAGAAAGAGGCATGCCCGATACAACTTGTTCGATACGCCCCTTTAATGCTTCCTGCAATTGCAAAGATGTCATCCTTATGACCTCCCAGCATCAAGTAACCTGTTTATTTCATGATCTAACCGACGTTCAAAAGTTTCTTTCCCTTCCGCTTCGACGTAGTCCCGGATTTCTTGATTCCCGAGCATTTGTGGAACGGACGGACCGAACAAACGACGTATTGGGAGTCGATCTTTATTCAATCTCATAAACATTTTCGCACCGTTTGCATCCGCCACAAATGCACCTTTCACTTTTTTCCCGCCGCTTTTTTTAACGGCAATAGAAACCAGTGATTTGCGTTTGGGGTTTATTGTTTTTGGGGAGATTTTGAATTTATCCAACCCAATCAAATGTCCCTTCGATTTGACGGCAGCACTAAGAGATCCTTTGCTTGCTCTCATCTTTGTCAATGTCGCGTTAATATCTCCCACTTTAATGTGATATTCTTTGCGTATTTCCTTTTTTATGTTTGTATTTACATTGTTCATCGCACGATTAAGAGCATTGGAAATTGCGTTTGGAGCTTTTTTTGAAAATTGCCCCAAACGCAATTGGACTTCTTTTAACCGACGTTCATCAAGTTCAACAGAAACCCTCATCCGCTCACCCGCTCCGCCGTTACGGTGAGTAACCCTTCGTCTTCTTGTGCCTGTAATACTCTCCAGACAACATTGTCAAACCGAACAGTGTTATCCGGTCGAGGATAGAAAGATAGTTTCGATTTTTCGACATAAAAAAGAAGCTCCTCGTTATGGAGCTCCAATTGTTTCGCGAGTTGTCGTTCGACCATCTTTTCATCATCCAACAAGACATCTACGCTTTCACCTTCGATAATCAAGGTAGTGGCGAATTCATTTGTATTGATGAATATACCGATATCATTGTGTAAAAAATCCTTAAATGTTTTCATCAAACTTCACATCCGCAGCCACTAACGCTGTAATGATTTCAGCTTTTTTGTCGTCTTTCCCAATTTCGACTTTATGCTTTGTGGCAATCTCCAAAAGAACTTTTACTGTTAAATCATCAAACGATGTTGGTTCTTTCGGCGTTTCTTCTTTCTCCTTAGGAGCGACGTAAAGTTTTGCGGATTTGTTATCTACCAACTTAGCAGCATAATCATCCTCGCAAGAAAACGTTGCTCCTGGCTCCACAATCATTCCTGCGTTAAACACAGAAACCGTAGCAATTAATACTTTAGCCATTCAACCTCACCCCTTAATCTATTTTCACGCGAGCAACTGCACCGGCAGTCGCCTTTGCAACAACTGCATATCCTGCCGGAATAGCATCTGCTTCCGTGCTTGTAATCTTGCCGCCTTTATAATATACGGTCTGTCCAGCAGTAAACGCCTCCGTAGTATCAGCAGGAATGTCAAACACGCCCATAACATTCAATCCACCGACAGCTCCAACCGGAATTTCTGTCGCGGCCACACCGATTCGCGTTGCCAGTTCGACAACTTCATTCGCGACGATCGCACTCGCCGTAACGTTTTTATAGTCAATCACTTCACCGCGTTGTACATAGTTTGCTTTACTCATCGTTCTGCCCCCTTATTGTCCTGGATTTTTTATTGCTGTTTTGTAATCAACTACAGAAACGCCGTAGTCCATGTAAATATCCCAGATGAACCCTAATTGGCCCGCCGGTGCTTGTTTCATGACGATAGTCGGCATATCTACTCCATTAAGGAAGTCGACTTGAATAGGTGAACGCAACTTGTCAGCTGTTACATACCATTCCTTTTCGCCATTCGCATTCGCATCGTCAAGCTCCGCGTCAGAAATGATTTGAAGGCTGTTATAAAAAGGATTTAACACGTTTGGATTTGTAGCAGACGGATCTACTGACGTTCCAATTAATTGACCCGCCGAAGTTTCGAGCGATGTCGGAACTAACATAAAACGAGCAGGAATATTCAGGTTCACTTCACCGCCGACCGATTTCTGCTTCTTGAGCAAACGACGGGCTTCGGATAGGGCCGCGACGGTTGGAGCAGAACCATTATTGATTAAATTTCCGTGGTCTGCGTGGAATAATGTCTTGCCATCCCATACGGCAGGGTTTTTAGTAAGAGTTTGATAGACCAAACGGTTAATGCCAAGACGAGCTGATTGTGCATACAACGACGGGAGAGATTGTATAAAATCGACGTCGTCGTTAATAAACATTTGTCGGGACATTGTAAATTGTCGTCCGAACGTCAACAACTGGCGCATCGGTCCATCTGCAGCAGAAGGTGTGTCGTGTTTCAATTCGCCATTCTCACCAACGAGCAATAATTCACCCGCCGTGCCTGCCTGATAAGTCTTAGTTGGACGGAAGTCTTTCAATGTGCCAGTCTTAACCCATTCTTGATAAGTGGTCTGGGCCTCTGTATACGCTTTTTCAAACGTAGTCCGAGCTGTTTGATCGATAATTCCTGTGAATAACGATGTCGGCGTTAAATATTGACGGAACAAGTCGTCATCACTTAAACGGTAAGCATTTTCGACGCCTTCCATACGCAGTGTTTCTTTGGCTAACTCCTTCAAAGTCATACCACGAAAATCATTTGCCCCAGCAGCAGGTTTTTCTATATGCATACCGACTCGCAACGCCAGTCCGTCAGATGCAGCTTCGCGGAATTTATCTTGTTCATCCTTTACGATGCCGACGGACGAGGGTTGGCGAGTTTTCATTTGCTTTTCCAAAACCGCTTGACGGACCTTATCAATAGAGTCTCCATCATTAATGTATCCTGTTGCGTCCATGTCGAACCCTCTGCAAAGCGTAGTGATCTCTGAAACGCGCTGACGCTCTGCCAACACTGCTGTTTCAGCGCGCGTATTATCGTCGTTCGATGAGCGTAATGAATCTATCTTCGTTTGCAATTCATCAAATTCGCGCTGTTCCATTTCTTCTAATGCTCGTTTGGCAGCCTTCGCAGCGTTGATAATCGCCTGTTGTCGTGCCAACATTTCTTTTAAAGTCATATTTATTTACCCCCAATGTAGTTTTTGTTTA
>DYWT01000309.1 GCA_020742515.1 Sporosarcina psychrophila | reverse complement strand
AACACGCTCATTGGATTGTGTCCACTTTCTATACTACATTCAAACCGCTCATAACTCCCCGCCCACCGCTCATAACAACTCGCTACCGCTCGTATCCGCAAGCCAACCGCTCATAACTCCCCGCCACCGCTCGTATCTGCAAGCTAACCGCTCATAACTCCCCCGCCACCGCTCATATCCCCAAGCCAACCGCTCATACCCTCAAATCAACCACCCATATCCAATCAAATTACCCTCTCAACCATTGCCCGCATATCGCGCCCATTAATCGCATAAGATAAAGGAAGATTCGGACCTGACACGAAAGGAAGAGGGCGTGCACGAGCAAATACGGAGGCGATGCGTGCGCCTCGGAAAAATGTTGCTGGAAACTGGACTTACAGTACGGGCGTTAGCAAAAGCGACAGGCTACTCAAAAAGCACAGTCCACAAAGACTTGACGGAACGCTTGCCCAACGTCGATGTGGCACTATCTGAAGAAGTCGCAAAAATACTTGCCTATCATAAGTCTGTCAGACATTTACGGGGCGGCGAGGCGACCAGAATTAAATGGATGAATGAGACGAAAAAAGTTGGAACCAGTTAGAAATAAAGGGCGGTTCGCAGACTCATTGCGATCCGTCCTTTATTGTTGACTAGACTCTTGAATTCATAAGCAACTAGTAATATTCATGCATTGCGTCTAACTCAACATTGCTGTCGATTCATGTTAGAATATAAAGAGTTCTTTCAATAAAATGGTTCTAAAGTATATTCATTGGCGGCAAACTATGGTAAAATGGTTTGTTAGAAGCGTATACATACACGGGAATATCCGATGATGCAGGTGGAAGGGGAAACAGAAACAATGTTTGCAAAAGATATTGGGATTGACCTCGGTACGGCCAACGTCTTAATACACGTTAAAGGTAAAGGGATTGTTCTAAACGAGCCCTCAGTTGTAGCCATTGATAAACATACGAATAAAGTGCTTGCAGTCGGAGAAGAAGCAAGACAAATGGTTGGCAGGACGCCCGCTAATATCATTGCGATCAGACCTATGAAAGACGGGGTTATCGCTGACTTTGATGTAACGGAAGCGATGCTGACCCACTTCATCAATAAATTGGACGTTAAAGGTTTTTTATCAAAACCGAGAATTCTCATCTGCTGCCCGACAAATATAACGAGTGTAGAACAAAAAGCCATTCGGCAAGCTGCTGAAAAATCAGGCGGCAAAAAAATCTATCTTGAAGAGGAACCGAAAGTTGCAGCAATCGGAGCTGGAATGGATATTTTCCAACCGAGCGGCAACATGGTTATCGATATCGGCGGAGGCACGACAGACGTCGCTGTCCTATCAATGGGAGATATCGTCACATCGCGTTCTATCACTGTAGCCGGGGATACTTTTGACAATGACATCACACAATATATTAAATATCATTATAAATTACTTATCGGAGAACGGACTGCGGAAAACATTAAATTCAATGTAGGTACGGTCTTCCCAGGCAGTCGTAAAGAACAGATCGATATAAGAGGTCGTGACATGGTTTCAGGACTTCCTCGTACAGTCACAATCCATTCGGATGAAATCGCTGTAGCACTGAAAGAATCAATCTATATGATTGTTCATGCAGCGAAAAATGTCTTGGAAAAAACGCCGCCTGAATTGTCGGCTGACATTATAGATCGCGGCGTATTTCTTACTGGCGGCGGTGCATTATTGCACGGCATCGACCAATTACTCGCCGATGAGTTGAAAGTTCCAGTGTTCATTTCAGATAATCCACTTGACTGCGTTGCAATCGGGACAGGCATCTTAATGGAAAATATCGACAAAATATCTAATCGCTAATAATCGCGACCAATATAATTTTTTAAGTAGCAGAAGGAGGCAGGCACATGTTCCGTGGATTTTACACAGTCGGATCAGGGATGATCGCGCAGCAACGCAAAACGGAAATGCTGGCGAACAATATGGCGAATGCCAATACGCCGGGCTTTAAGGCAGAGCAATCGGTAATTCGGTCATTTCCCGAAATGTATATGTCGAGCATTAACACAGCAAAAATTCCAACAGAAAACGGTTTCCAGATGAAGGGATTATCCCCAGTCGGTTCAGTTTCGACGGGTGTCTATATGCAGGAGACATTACCGTTATTTTCGCAAGGACAATTGCTGGAAACCGAGCTGACGACCGACGTGGCGCTGATTGACGGGCGTTTGCCGATTGATGCAGAAACAGGTATACAGGGTGCTGTCTTCTTCAGACTTGAAAATGAAGGCGGACGCGAACAATATACGAAAAACGGTAACTTCACACTTGATCCCAACGGATTTTTGACAAGTGCGGGCGGTGCATATGTGCTTGATAGCAATGGCCAGCGGATTGCCCTGCAAAACGATGATTTCCATATAACAGATGGCGGCGTAATCATGGAAGGGAATACGGCTGTTGCAACACTCGGTATTTCATTCGCACAGCGCCCTGACATGCTCCTAAAACAAGAAGACGGCATGTTCGTGACAGAAGGCGGAGAAAATCTTGCCGCGGCAAACGGCATGGCAGGCGTCTCTTACTCGATGCAACAAGGTTATCTTGAAGGCTCGAACGTCGATGGCGCACGTACGATGACGGATATGCTAACGGCATACCGTGCATTCGAGGCCAATCAAAAAATTCTCCAAGCATATGACCGCAGCATGGAGAAAGCAGTCACGGAAGTCGGACGTGTCAACTGATGACACGCCATTCGGAAGGAGTCGGGATGCATCATGATACGCACAATGACGACAGCAACAAATACACTTAACCAATTACAAGGAAAACTTGATATAATCGGGAATAACCTTGCGAACACCTCTACTCATGGCTATAAAGCGAGCGACGCCAAATTCTCGGAAATGTTATTCCAACAATTCAATAATGACAAAGCAGACACTGCACCGCGCCAATCACCATTAGGCATCCGCTATGGATCAGGAGCTATGCTTGGTCAAGCACAGATGAACTGGAAAGCCGGTTCGTTGCAAACGACAGGTCGGGAACTTGATTTTGCATTGACGACACCAAAACAGTATTTCAACGTCCTTATGCCAGATGGAGGCGGAGAGCAAACGGTTTATACACGTCAGGGGAATTTCTACGTTTCCCCAGTTGCTAACGGACAAGTGATGTTGGTGAACGGTGAGGGCTACCCAGTCGCAAACAGTGCAGGATTGCCAATCACGTTTTCCGATAATATCACAAATTATACGGTTAAACCGGGCGGGAATCTGCAACTGACAAATGCGGATGGGACGACACAGACAATCGAACTTGCCGTGACAGTGATGGAACGGCCAAATCTAATGCAGCGTCTTTCTTCAACGAACTTTGCTCTGCCTGCCAATTTAGCGGATCTTGGCGTCACACAACAACAGGTCTTAACGGAACTGCAAGGTGCTGCGCGTAGCGAAATTGGCTTAGAGGGTCAGGCGCTTGAAGGATCTAACGTCAACTCACAGAAAGAAATGACGGATCTCATTAATGTTCAACGTAATTACCAATTCAATGCGCGGACAGTGACACTTGCGGATCAGATGCTAGGCCTGATCAACGGCATTCGATAAAATTTTAGTAGTAAAATGTTTGCGCAGGCGCCTGAAGACTGGACAATTAGGGAGTACTGAAAATGACAGATGAAAAAAGAAACGGCTTGAAACAGGATGAGCCCAAGAAAAGGGATAGCGCACCGCCTTTAATTCGATCTACTCGAAAAGAACGCGGGCGGCAAAATGGACGTGTAGAGGAAACTCCACCGAAAAAGCAATTTTGGGTCCAAATTCGCATCCTTCCAATTTGGCTTCGTGTGATACTTGTTCTCTTGCTTCTAGCCGGGGCAGCTTACCTCGGTGCAGTGATAGGCTACAGCAGTATCGGTGATGGAGAACCGGGTGAAGTCTTCAAAAAAGAGACTTGGACACATATTATGGATATCATTAATGGAAAAGAGTCATAAAAGGCTCTTTTGTTTTATTTTTCAAAAAATACATATTAAAATGTCAGGAGGATGGCTATGCTAACAGCAGAACAGATACAGGCAATTTTGCCGCACCGTTACCCGTTTCTTATGGTAGACCGGATTCTTGAGGTCGAAGAGGGAAAACGGGCAGTTGGCATAAAAAACGTGACAATTAACGAAGATTTCTTTAATGGACATTTTCCGGGTTATCCGGTTATGCCAGGTGTTCTTATTGTGGAAGCGCTCGCACAAGTCGGTGCAGTAGCTTTGTTGCAAAAAGAAGAAAATAAAGGGCGACTAGGTTTTTTTGCGGGTATTGATAATTGCCGCTTTAAACGACAAGTGACACCGGGTGATACGTTACGCCTTGAAGTGGAAATTATAAGATCCCGAGGAACGATAGTGAAGGCAAAGGCAGTTGCAACAGTTGACGGGGAAATTGCTTGCGAAACGGAAATTACATTAGCTCTTGGGCCTATTGTTTCAGAAAATGGAAATTAAATTTGCGAATGCCCTGAAATTTGGTTACAATGGTCATTACGAGTGCCGTCAAAACGCACTTCTAAAGTGGGAGGTTACAAATCAGTATGTTTAAAGATCTTTCTCCAAATTTAAAAAGTAGTATTACAAGGTCGATTACACAAACCTTCGAACAATACATGAGCGATATTGAGTGGTCGGGCGAAAAATTCAGTATCGATGATTATATCGCCACATGGCGTGAATATATTACAGTTAAAGCGCTCTGGTATTCAAAAATTCCGGAAGACATGAAAACAAATCCGGAATTCCATGAAGATCTTGCACAGCGTATCAATGAAATCATCGCCCGCATCCTTAGCGAACCGCCATCTGAAGAACAGATAGTGGAAATCCAGAGCATGCAGGAAAAGCTTGATACTCATTATGAATATCACTGTAAAGCCGAAGCGGTATACGTCGAGACATTGCTTAAAAAGTATTTTGAATCGTAAAAAGTAAAATGGATAGTTCCCTCATTTCGGGCAAAGCTACGTAGTATCATACAACTTTGTGTGATAGACGGCTTGTGGAGAGGAGGGAATCTTTTCATGTTCAAAAAAGCGATGCCACTTGTTCTTATGTCGGGACTTGTCCTTACAGCTTGTGCAAACAACGATGCAGTACCAAAGAACAACGAAACTCCAATGGAAAAAGTGGAGGACGGAGCAAGAGACATAACGCCTGATGTGAATAATGGGCAAACAGGACCGAATATGGATGGTCTTGAAAACGACCGGGATATGAATGGCACCGGCGTCGATAACGGAGTCATTAATAACAACAACGGAGTACAAAACGATGTCATCGAAGACGATAACAACGCAATTCCGAACGAAGGCGTTATTAATGATGGAAACACGAACACGAATACACCAACTGGTACAACTAGAGATGAAAATCTTGACCAGAACAAAAAGAATGGAAACAACCGCTAACCGCAAGCCGTGCGGGAACCGCCTCGTAGTATGTGAGGCGGTTTTTTTATGAAAAAAATATATAAGTTTTTTCTACTGGGGTTTGTATCTAGCCGCTTGTGTCAAGACAACAAGGAGCGATTAAACTACACCTCTTTGACGACACGGCCTTAGGCAGTCTTCCTTACCTGTCGCATCTAGCGCCCTCCTTACGCTGTTCTAATAAAAAAAACTGCCCGAACTACAGGCAGCAAGACGTCATTCATCTATTTTTTCCTGATCTTTCTTCAAACGCGGACGTGATCGCATATCGGATTCGAACCGCTGTAACAGTTCATCCCCTTCAATTCCTTCGCCAATCAATTCTTGGAGTAACTGTTCGGCATACTGAGCACGTGCCCGTTTAAGTCGACCTTTTAATAACACAGAGACATTTTCGCCAATCAGCTTGACCCCTTTGACAGCAACACGGAAAGCGGCCGGTTCATTTTCGGGATATGAAATAACGGCTTTTACTTCAAGTAATTCCTCATCAGCCATCCACTTCTCAAAGATAGCTTGATTTTTCTTATCGATGAACATCTCCAATATCCACATTCGATGGCTGTTCTCTTGGTTAATAATAATCCCGTCGATAAGCGGGAAATCCTGCACACGGTTTTCAATCAATATTCCGAGAGACAACATTTTGAATGTTTTCATTGTCGTCCACTCCAATCTTTTTCTTTTTAGTATAACATAAGCATAAATTTCTAAAAGTTAAATAAAACATAGCAAAAATGAATTGTCAGCCAATCAGATTAATTCAGCTGCGCCTCGAGGTTGCAAGGTTCTGGAAGAATAAACCCAATTATTCATCGTTCATATAGAGAATTTATAACGAAATAATGACTGAAAATTGGAATATCTATTGTTGCACGAAGTAAAGCGAACCAAGTATGATGAAATCAATAAATGGGAGAGGAGGAAATCGATTGAACCAAGTTGCACTTGTGGGTCGTATCACGAAAGATCCGATTCTCAGGAAAATATCAGAAGGAAGGCTACAGACAAGTTTTGTTCTCGCTGTAAACCGTAACTTCAAAAATCAGAAAGTAGAAATGGAGACAGACTTTGTACTTTGTACAATGTGGGGGAAAGTAGCGGAGAATACTGCGAAACATTGCGGTAAAGGATCCCTCATCGGCGTGGGCGGTCGAATACAGTCTAGGTCTTATGAACGTCATGATAAGAGCCGTGTCTACGTCACCGAAGTGATAGGCGAAGACGTTCGCTTCATATTGACGAAAAGGCGAGCTGATGACAACTTATACAGTGAGCATGTTGTGAGTACGACACCGCCGGCAGCTGGAAAAAGTGATGAAGAGCATTTCAATTTGCCTAACCGTGAAACGGAAGGTTTGCCGATATTTTGACCAGGCGCTGTGATACATAGCAAGCTGGGAAATAGTCGGAATAAGGAGGAGTTAAGCCGGACAACAAACCGGAGCCGCAATGACAACTGAAAATGGATAGGTGTTAAACAGAGTGCCATTAGGCGAACGCAGCCTAAGAGCCCTGCATGAGGAAAAGAAATATCCGAATATATCAACAGATGGGGTTCTGCCTATATTCGTTAGAGTGAGAAGAAAACACCACAACTACATGCTTAGGGACAAGTGTGCGATGTGCCACATAAGGGAATGTAACATCGATATCCGATGGGGGTCGGATATTATATGCCTAAAAGAAAAAACGTTAATGGGGATTCCGGTTGTGCAAATTTTTTTGCCTACGGAATCCGCATAAACGGAATCTGGATTGAAAGGAGCCTGGAAAATGACTGCACATGATAAGGACGTGAAACGAATGGAATTGCAGATTGGACAACTAATCAGTATTGTTGCTAATCAGAACAAGCGTCTTAATCGGATTGAAGATATAGAAAGGAAGAGAAACTTCGGGAATGTGCATATCATCCCATTTGCTGAAAGAGGTTGAAAGGATTTCGATGATGGTAAGTGAAAAGACCCCAGTGCCACTGGCGGCTCTGGGGTCTTCCTTACATAGCTATCTATACAGTTAGGTATCGAATGATAATAAATCGTCCAGTTCCGTATCGGACAAGTCGGACAGCCACTGACTTGATTGGATAAGATCTGCGGACAATGCTGCTTTCTCAACAAGCATCTTATCAATCTTTTCTTCTATCGTTCCAATCGTCACGAATTTATGGACATGAACGAATTTTGTTTGGCCAATACGGTACGCACGGTCGGTCGCCTGGTTTTCAACAGCAGGATTCCACCATCTATCCGCATGTAATACATGATTTGCACCCGTCAAGTTCAACCCGGTTCCGCCAGCTTTCAACGATAAGATGAAAATCGGGAATTCGCCTTCTTGGAAAGCCTCGACAAGCCGGTCACGCTGTCCTTTCGGCATACTGCCAGTCAAGAATGGAACATCAATTCCATGCAGCTCTGACAAGCACTGGCGAATGAGTTGCCCCATGCCAATGTATTGCGTGAAGATCAGGCATTGTTCTTTGTTCGAAGCGATTTCAGCTGCCATTGAAACAATCAAGTCCAATTTATTGGACCTGGACATCATCTGTTCGGCAGGAGCATTCGGCTCCTTCAGGAATAAGGATGGATGGTTACAAAGCTGTTTCAATCGACTAAGCATTTTTAGAATTAGCCCTTTCTTTTCAAAACCGGTGAGTGTCTGCAACTTGAATTTCGTTTCTTCAAGGAAACTTTCATACAAGGCGGCCTGTTCTGTCGTCAAAGGACAATATTCATTTTGCTCAAGTTTTTTCGGCAGATTGAGCTGTAAATCAGGATCACTTTTTGTTCTGCGCAAAAGGAAAGGACGAATTTTTGCCCGTAGCTTCCGTTTATCCGCTTCAGAATCATCCCGCTCAATTGGAATGATGTAGTTGTCAGTGAACTTACGGAAACTGCCGAAATAACCTTTATGGATAAAGTCGAAAATTGCCCACAGCTCTGATAAACGGTTTTCAATAGGTGTACCAGTCAATGCGATATGATGCTTACCGCGAAGTTTCCGAATAACGCGAGACTGCTTTGTTTGCATGTTTTTGATGTTTTGAGCTTCATCAAGTGTAATGCTGGCAAACTCTGTTTCTGCCAACATTTCGCCATCTTGTGAAGCCGTGCCGTAAGTTGTAAGAACGACATCTGGTTTCAATTGAGCAATAAGTGTCTTAAAGTTTTCGTCTTTAGCTCGCTGCGGCCCGTAATGAGTATGAACTGAAAGAGTCGGAGCAAACCGTTCGATTTCTTTTTGCCAGTTGCCGAGTACACTTGTTGGGCAGACGATAAGTGATGGGGAATCTGTATCATGTCTCGCATGGATATTCAGTAAATAAGTGATGAGCTGAATTGTTTTCCCGAGTCCCATGTCATCCGCAAGGCACGCGCCAAAACTGTTATCACGCATGAAGGTAAGCCAGTTATAGCCGTCTTCCTGATATGGCCGAAGTTCTGCAAGTAAATCTTTTGAGATTCCCGCTGGAGGAAGTCCTTTTTTATCGGATAGCATTTCCATATAACCGCGTAGTGACTGCTGCATGGTGAAAGCAAATAATGGGTCATCATTATCTTCGTCTTCTTCAAGAGGGACAATCTCTTCCGGTACATCTTGGAAGAGCAAATCTTTAACGGTCCACTCTCCGGCATCGGCACGATCCATCAAATCACGGATTTTTCGAAGCCACAGGGGATCGATATGAAACCATTCATCGCCGGATCGGATGTATTCACGATTTTCATCAACAAGTTTACGGAACGTGTCGCGGTCAATCTCATTACCGGCAAGTGAGAAATTCCAATCGAAGGACAGTACTTCGTCTAAACCGGTAGCAGATTTATAGGATTGTATGCCTGCGTTTGTGCGAATTCGCATTTTCGATTCCGTCACCGATTTCAGCCATGCAGGCAGGATGACTGGATAGCCAAATGATTGCAACAGTGGAAGATCATCTTTGATGAACGTCCGAACTTCCGAATCTGACATTGGCGTGGACAAAAAGCTTTCGCTTGAAGCTAAATCTACAGAGCCAAGGAATGAAGTCATTTCGGATTGCTTTTTCATAATGTCATCTGCATAAGGCTTCCATTTGGCAGGAAGAGCATCTGCGGCTGGAGCATTCACTTTCCGGGCAGCTGGCGTCCAGTGTGCACCTCGTTCACTAATAATAACTGTTTCGAGAAGCCATTCCGTATCGGTTTCGACTTCTGGTTCAGTCAGACGGAAAGCGACATTGATTGGTATGGTAGAAACGGATTCGCCCGGCCAGCCATATGTCCGTAAATGAGGCAACAATGAAGGAAGCAACTCAGGGTTGATTGCAGACGCGGCAAGTTTACTGCTGACCGCTTGACTGATAACAGTTGC
Source organism: Sporosarcina psychrophila (assembly GCA_020742515.1). Classification (GTDB taxonomy): domain Bacteria; phylum Bacillota; class Bacilli; order Bacillales_A; family Planococcaceae; genus Sporosarcina; species Sporosarcina psychrophila_B. The sequence continues at coordinate 6,513 of DYWT01000309.1, read as the reverse complement.
GGCTCCTTCTGAAATGCCTGCTTTACCGTCGTCAAAACGGATAGTAGTACCGTCCACTTCCGCATAATTCCATAAATTCGGGTCGGTCCAAGCAATAGTTGCTTCACGGATAGAAGCAAGCTGAATAGCGTCTTCCTCGGTCAGCCCTTCGAATGTAACGTAGGGATGTAAAACAGAAAAAACTTGTAGCAATTGGTCAGCCTGTAAGTAAGCCACTTCCTCATCGGTAGAGGCAAGAAGCCCGTACAGTGCCCGCTCATTGTTGAAAAACAGGAAGGAGACAAGTTCATCCGGAGCAACTTGGAGGCCCGATCCGTCAACTGCAACTATTGAAAATAAGCCTTCCTCCGTTAGGCGGATGCTCATCCGAAATAGGCGGTTCAATGTAAATGTTCCGGTCATAAGTTCAAATTCCCTTTCTCCATTTCTTCCATCAATGCGCGTAGTCTGCGGTTTTTTTCACGCACTGTATCAATATACTGATTCCAAAAGTCGACTTTGCCACTTTTTTTCGAACCAGTTTTCATTTGTTTAAATAGTTTTACCGCACGCCGGTAGCTATGTCGGTTCTTTTCTTTAATGAAACCCATCGCGAATGTATGGAGGAGAGGCAAAACGGCTGATGGGTCGGAAGTTAGTGCCACTCTTAAACCGCCTGCTTCAGCACCATCATAAGAAACACCATATCGATGCATCAGAGCCGCCCATTCATGGAAACGTTCCCGCTCAACAAGAAAGTCAGCGTAAACATCAACACCCGGCTCACCATATTGTACAAACATACTCTCGCGCAATTCTTCCGAGAAATCTGCGGCTTCGAATAAACCATCGATATTCCGCACGAACGCTGGACGAGAAGAAAGTGAAACAGATTCATTTACGTACACGCCAATGAACGGCAGCAAGGCATGCATAATAATCGCCAGTGCATCCGTCTCTTCATTACTTTCCGCAAGCTGTGCCAGCGGTAACCATGTAGCGACAGTATCAGCTGAAACATGTTTAACAAGCTCCGTCAATTCATCATGTTCACTTTGAATTAAGTGAAAAAATGCAATGAAAACCCGTGCTTCCTCCGTGTCCTCATTGGCAAGAATTAATAGTTCAGCACTTCTGGCAGTTTTCGATGGAAATAAATGCTGCCAAAAGAGTCGGTAGACATGAAATCTTTCTTGGAAAAGACCTGAATTACCAAGCGCGAACGTCCGAACCAGATCTTTCACTCGCTCATGGAAAGCATCTGCTTCAAATAATTTCGGTTTTGCTCCGATTGCAGTGACACTGTCATTCAGTTTTCCAAGCTGTTCCGTCAGCCAGTTTTGTACATACCATTTTCCATAGAAAAAAGAAGTTGGTTCGCCGCCAAGATGGCCTTTTACATATGCCCATCCAGCATCCAGTACGTGTAAGCGATAATAAAGTTCGAAAAGCGGTTTCCATTCATATTCAAAAGGAATAAGCGGAGTTGCTTTTTGATCGATTATAGAAGATTCATGGATGAATACGCCAGGGTTTTCTGCCATTCCAATGGTGCGAAGGGGCTTAGTTAAACGCATCAGGACATCAATCCATGCATTTGGAGTACGTTCGGAAATGGACAGCGCCATCTGCTGCGATTCAGTTTTGCGCCATTCATGGAGCCACTCGGTCAGAGAATGGTGCTGTGAGTAAAGGTGAAAAACAACTGCAATCCGGTGCGAGCACCAGCCAGCGTATCCGCATGTGCAAGTGGTATCCATTTTATTGAATGAAAGGCGTACATTTTCAGACTCCACGCCAAGGAGATTCGCTATCACGGCACTTTCAGATGGGTCATACCTGTAGGAATTGGTTGCCCCATTTCTGACAAGAGCCACAGCGCGTCTGACCTCCAGCGCATTGGCCTCTATCTCTGGCCGGAGGGCATGTTTGATGCCATTCATAAATTCATCTATTTCAGTTTCGTGCAAGTAGGATACACGTTCGACAGTCATGTTCATCGGACCACTCCCTAAGAAAAGCATTCCTTCTATTATACCGCTTTTCTCCAGTGAGCGGAAATGAAGTTATTCCATATCGTATTCTTTTGTGTGTTTATGTATCAAAGTTAAGAGCATATTCGTTAAAAAGATAAAAAAGGAGTGATGAATTGGAGAAGTTAGTTCTATTCATACCTGATTTGGAGTCTCAGTTTTATAAAAAGAAAGAATTTCTGGAAAGCATTACACCATCATTATGTACGATTTCGACCCCCGCTAGACATATTAACTACGAATCTGTAGAACGTAAATTGTATCTACGTTCAGTTACACTTAAAATGATGGAATTCCAGCTTGTGCTGCTCGACTTTAAGCGAAGTAAAATTACTTTTATACGAAAGAAAGATTCTCCCGGAGATTTAAATCGTACTATATCTGACTGGTTATCTTCACTGCAATTCAATTTTGAACCGAAAAAGATGTGGTTTGTACTTGAAAGACCCGAAAACAAATACACCTAGTAGCAACATACATAGATGACTCGCATACTATAATAATAATTTGATAAGAATGTTCACAGAACAGCCATAGTTGTGATAAACTATTAATAATCGGAATATTCTATATAGGAGGGGAGAAAGATGCTATCAGTTCAACGGATGACACCATTTTTCACGACTCAAGAGGATTTTCAACTCCGTTTGGTGTTTGCTTATCAATATTTCTCCATCATTAAAGGCGGGGATGTTTTTCAATTCATCCCATCAGAAGGAAAAGAAATCGTCATTAATACAAAGAGTTTACAAGTTGAAAATCTCGGAGAAGTATTTGTCTTCCAGCGGGGGAGCCGATTTATTCGATTGCCACTATACCAATTGCTTCTAATCTCGGATCTCCACATCCATTTAACCACTATTCTCGAAGGAACAATGGGGCTGGAAACAAAAGTAGAGACTTCGGAAATTGTAACGCTGGAAGCGATTAGCATTATTGAACAACTGGAGGCCGAAAACAAATTACGCATGATTGATTATGCACTCGAGACAGATAACATACTCATGTTCAACGAACTGACGGAAGGACTGCAGGAAAATTGAATAGAGAAACTTGAAAAACACCTGTCGTTAGCAGTTAACGGTAGGTGTATTTTTATTATAGTTTTTTGCCCAGATCAGCCTGTGATAAAGTAGAGCGCCACAACAAAAAAAGTGGAACCTGTCAAACCAAATAGAAAGTCTTGCCACGTTAACACAGATTTTTCTTCTTTATTCATAGTAATCTGCCCCTTTGTCGATTTCCCGGGAAATAAGCGGGAATTTATTTCCCTTTATGAATCGGTCCTATCTAATAAGGATGGACAATAAGACCGCTTTTTAAACCCGTATTATACGTTTCTATTGTTTCTTATTAGGAAATTAGGAAAATAGTTCGTTGCTTCCTGCCCCTCAAACATTGCAAATCTCTCAGTTTTTGCTAAAGTAATGATAGAGGTTAAGATGACTTTATCAAATTCAGCAATAGTTAGCAGAAAGGGATTACCGTTATGTTTTTTGACTTTAAGTTTTGGCGCTTCTTGACGAATCCGCATCAGTTGGCGGACCAACTTGAAAATTCTTCGATGCGCGGCTTCAAAAAGCGTATCTTATTCGTATCTCTTTTAGGTGTTCTCCTATTCGCCATTCGCGATATATGGGGAATGAATACAGAGTCAATCACGGCCCTGCTTTCGACGATGACAACAACGGATTATACAATTGCCCGCTATGTATCATTGGTCAGTTCACTCTTATGGTCACTTATTTATATGGCATTTCATTTCTTTGGTTTTGCATACATACTAAGCCTTTTGACAGCAATCCCGTTTAAAAAGTTGCTGCCATTGCAACTACTTGTGACAGGTATTCTATTGCTTGAAAAAACAGTTGTCCTTCTCGTCTTTATGATGAAAGGTGCAACAACAAGTGTGTCATTCCTATCATTTGGCCCGCTTGCAATGACATTTCTTGATTCCTGGTACATAATCTTGTTCCTCAATCAATTGACAGTGACAACTGTACTTATCATTGCACTTCAATCGCGGTTTATCAGAACATTTACTGGCAATACCGAACGAAAAGGACTTATCTGGATACTTATAGGAATCCACGTAGCAATGGCGCTCATTGTAGCCGCTGTCGGCTTCATTCCACTGGAAAGCTTGTTCCATTCCTTTGTAGAAGGGGGTACCGGCAATGAATAAAGTGATGAACATTGCTGTCGCCATCGCATTCAGCACATTCCTTGCAGTAAATTTCTATCTGCTGTTCTCCGATAAAAGTGTCATTACCAAATCAGTATATGTTGAACGCTACGAGCGTATGACAAGCAGTGATCAACAGCAAGAACTTGCAAAAGAAGGTTTGATAGCACCAGAAGAAACCTATACCATTTATGTAGGAAATGACGATACGGTAGATTCATGGCTAGTTAAAGAAGGCGACCTTGTTACTGTCGGGGACGAAATCGCCATTTTACAAACGGAACGTGCAGATGGGCAGCGCGCGGTATGGGGAGCTGAACTTGACGCACTTCACCAACAGACATCTGTCGTTCAAAGCATGATAGCAGGTCTCGAATCCGAACGCAAAAAAGCAAAGTCGGATAGTTCTTCAAATGTGAATCGTAAAGATGGAGTATCGAAAAATGAAGACTCAGATGTAGAAGTAGGGCTGAATGTCGATGTCCAGGTAGATGTGAAGCAGGATGGATCATTTGCCCAGGCAATCGCCGCAGCTGAACAGGATCTTGCAGAAGTCGAACGTCAACTAACAGTTGTGGAAGCACAATTGGCGCAAGATCCGGGAAGACCCGCCCTTGTCAGTCCGGTCGATGGTGTGGTTTCGAAAGTAACTCGGACCGGCTCACAATTGTCGATAGATATTTTTAGTTCTCAGAAGGTAATTGTCACTTATGCGAAAAATGATGAATGGCAACAAATTGAAAGTGGCGATGTTGTCTTAATCCAAGGGGATGGCATTGAAAATGCAGTGGAAGGAACTGTCCTTTCAGTTTCCCAAGCACCTGCTTCAAGTGGTAATAGTTGGCTGGATGCATATAAAGCACTCGACGACGATACCGTGAAGAATCCACTTTCCTATTATGAAGTCCGAATCTTGACAGATACTGCTGTACAATCGGTACCATACGGAACGAATGTCAATGCAGTCGTGATTGTCAATGAAGCACAGGATGCCATTTCAGTAAAAGAAAAGTGGCTCAATGATTTATACAAAGAAAATGCATATGTGTGGAAGATTGATGATACAGGACGTGCAACGAAAGTGGATGTCGCAACACCATTCACTTGGAAAAAACGGGCAGTCGTAACACAAGGTCTCGAGCTTGGTGATGTAGTTGTCTATGAACCTGCACTTCAGACATATGCATATGCACCAAGAGTTTTAATGTCCATACCCACAGAATTTCCTTCAAAGGCACAATGGAGAGCCTTTGGCTGGAGAAATTACGTGAAATATATATTTATAAGGTAACGGAAGAACCTCGCATTTGCGGGGTTTTTGACGTTTTAGCAATCAATCATTACCAAACTGTAATAGAAAAAAAGCAATTGAAAGGTTTCAGGAAAAATAGAAAGGGTATTTTCTATACTAGCTAGCCAAACAGCTTATTGAAAAATACTAGGAGGCGATATGAAATGGTGACTAGACATGTAGTTGGCTATTATGATACCGAAACTGAAGCAATCGCGGCAATTGAAGATTTAAAAAGACAAGGATATGTGTCAGACGACATATCAGTTATGAGTAAACATACAGAAAATGTAGATGCAATCGCTGATGAAACTGGAACACACGCAGCAGATGGCGCTGCAACGGGAGCAGCAACTGGCGGAATCCTAGGTGGACTCGGCGGCGTGCTCGCTGGAATCGGGGCACTCGCAATTCCAGGAATTGGACCTATCATCGCAGCCGGCCCAATCGTAGCAGGTATTACCGGCGCAGCAGCCGGAGCGGGAGTCGGCGGCCTTGCCGGAGCACTGATCGGCATGGGCATCCCCGAAGAAGAAGCAAATCGCTACAACGATTATTTCAACGAAGGAAAAATCCTTGTCCTCGTTGACGGCGACTATAAACGTCCTGATGATCAATTTCCCCCAATCATCTAAACCTATATAACAGTTAAAAGCCACCCGAATTTGATCGGGTGGCTTTTGTTTGTTGTTTGGAGGTTTACGAGAATAGGAAAGGCGATTTTATGATCGGTCACTCGGGGGATATGAGCGGTTGTCCCGCGGATATGATCGGTCGTTTGAAAGATAGGGGCGGTCTAGCAATGGATATGCTCGGTTAACCCAGTTATATAATCGGTCAATCATGATATATGAGCGGTCCCCCGCTTTAAAGTACATTTGCCTATCAACTCTATTCAATTGGCTTCAATCCGCTTTTGGCTGTCCAAAAGCTACCTTCTAATTAATTTTATGATCAGTCGCGCGGGGGATATGATCGGTTGTCCCGCGGATATGGTCGGTCGCGTGGAAGATAGGGGCGGTCTA
>DYWT01000308.1 GCA_020742515.1 Sporosarcina psychrophila | reverse complement strand
CCTCTGGGAATTCTCTGCGTCTCGCAATTTCAAAATCTAATAAGTTTGTATAAAAGTCTAGGGTAGCCTCAATATCTCTGACACGCAAACAAATTTCAACTAAGACTTGATTCATTTAATCATCCTCCAATAGTTTCTTATTTTTATTTTATTATGAATAGCTTATTAGGCATTTAAAGTTACCTTCCTAAAAGTTTAGATTTTCTTTTATGGTAAGTGTAGTGGCTTTTTGAATTTTTTAAGAGAATTGGATGGTTAAAAAGCAAATAATTTTTTTAAATAATTAGAAAGACCTTGTTTAATTTAATTATATTGAGATAATAAAAAGTATAAGGGAAATGTTAGATTTGTTAAGATTCGCAACATTTACATACAGTATAGTAGGGCACACAGCCCTGTAATTTGAGAGGAGGAAAATAGATATGGAAAAAGGAAATGTATTAGTAATCGGGAATTCTGGAGTAGGTAAGTCAACTTTGATTAATTCTGTTCTTGGGGACGAAAAAGCGAAGACGGGATATGGCACTACTGGGACGACTGATAGATTGGAAATATATGAAAGTGAAGAAATTCCATTTAGAATTATCGACACGGTTGGCTTCGAACCATCATTAATTAAGGGGCGGAATGCGATTAATGCAGTAAAAAAATGGTCGAAGGATAGCGTGAAAGAAGGAAATGAAGATAGTAAAATTAATGCAATTTGGTTTTGTATTGAGGGAACATCAAGTAAGTTGTTTCCGAAGGCCATTAAGGATTTATCAAAAGCAACAGCAATTTGGAAGACTGTTCCGGTTATCGTAGTTATCACGAAATCCTATTCTGTCCCAGAAAGAGCACAGAATATTGAAATGGTAGAGGAAGCATTTGCAAACCAAAAGAGGTACTCTAAAAATCTAAAGCATATTGTCCCGGTTGTTGCATCAACATTTACACTGAATGATACTGCATTTGCAGCTCCAGAAGGAATTACAGAACTAATAGATGCAACGAATGCCTTAATGCCAGAAGGGATAAAAGCTGGAGCTCACGACGTTTATAAATTTAAGCTGAAAAGAAAAAAAGCTCTTGCTCAAAGTATCGTTGTAGCTTCAACTACAGCAGCAGTAACAGTAGGTGCAATTCCTGTTCCATTCGCAGATGCGTTAATATTGACACCGATTGAAGTCGGCCAAATTAATGCACTTGCGCGGCTGTATGAAATTAATAAAGATGAGCAATCTAAACAATTCTTCAATTCAATCGTTGAAGTCGGAACAGTTAGTGTAGCTGCAAAAACTGCAATCAGCGCATTGAAGGCTATTCCAGGTATCAACATAGGAGCAAGTGTGCTGAATGCGATTATGGCGGGCGCGATTGTTGCAGCAATTGGAGAAGGTTCCATTTATGTATTTGAAAAATTATATACTGGTGAAAAAAGTGTTGAAGATATCGACTGGGTTAAAAATGTTATGGAGTCTGAACTATCATCGCAATTTGTAGAAAATGTAACAGTTGTTGTAGAACAAATAGTGAAGAGTGGAAATACGAAAAATATTGGTAAGCTCATTAGTTCATTATTCTCCGCAAGTACCGCAACAAAAGAGTAAGTTTCGAGCTAAGTAAATATATAATTCAAAAGAGCAAGATTCTTTACGGAAAGCGTAGTGGATTTTAGCTCTTATTTTTTTTGTATCTCAAATTTTGAAGTTATCTGAGCTATTTGTATAATCCAGCTTTGATATACTCATCACTATAAATTGAAGAGAGTTTGTCCACAGATAATCAATGAAATCTTAAAAAGCAATATAAACATGTGTTTAATCTGTTATAATTTGTGTTATATGACAACAGTATATTTGCGAGGGATTATATGGATGTAAAATTAATTGATAATAAAGGCGATAATACATTAGCCAATTCATTATTAAAAGAAATTAAAAGTGGCGCGAAAGTCGCAATTGCTTCAGCATATTTCAGTTTATACGCCTATGATGCCTTAAGTAAGGTATTAGATAGGGTAGAATCATTTGATTTCATCTACACAAAACCAACATTTGCTAAAGAAGAAAAAGATTTAAAACGTCAGTATCATCTAAATAATAATAGTCAGTCGACGGACTACCCGACATTTGATGGGAATCAGTATGAGATTCAATTAAGCAACCGTATGATGTCACCTATTATAGCAAAGAAGCTCACAGAGTGGATTCATGAAAAAGCACGATTTAAAACAATAACCGGGGATACAAAATTTCCAAAACAACTGTTAGTCCAAAATCAAAAGCATGGAGATATTCACTTACAGTCGGAAATAGATTTTACAGCAGACGGATTAGGTCTTACAACATCGAATCGAGATGCAAGTTATCCTCTCATTACTGACGCTGATATTCTAGTGATGCAATCGATGAGAGAGTTTGAACAACTATGGCAAGATGAAAAGAAAGCCAAAGACATTACGAATGAAGTGCTAGAACAAGTCAGTTTAATCTATAAAGAAAATTCACCTCAGTGGCTATATTACGTAACTTTATACAATATATTCTCAAATCAGCTTGAGGAACTAGATGCAAATAAGATTATAAAAGAAGGAACCAATTTTAAAGATTCTGTTATCTGGAACAAGCTTTATCCTTTCCAAAAAGATGGAGTCGTAGGCATGATTGATAAAATCGAGAAGTATAATGGCTGTATTTTAGCGGATAGTGTTGGTCTCGGAAAAACATTCTCCGCCCTAGCTGTTATAAAATATTATGAGTTACGTAATGACCGAGTCCTGGTTATTGCGCCAAAAAAATTGCGGGATAATTGGACGGTTTATACTCAAAATGATAAACGGAATATTTTAAGTGATGATCGCTTTAACTACGATATCTTAAATCATACTGACTTGAGTAGAGAACAAGGGTTGTCTGGAGAGATTCGATTAGATACATTGAATTGGGGAAATTATGATTTAATTGTTATCGATGAATCA
>DYWT01000307.1 GCA_020742515.1 Sporosarcina psychrophila | reverse complement strand
ATGGCGGTAATTTTGTTGTGACAGCAAAAAATCCAGCTGGTCCATGGTCGAACCCGTATTACATTGAAGGCGCTCCAGGAATCGATCCTAGTTTATTTTTTGATGACGATGGCAGGTGTTATTATTCGGGAACAAGACCAAACCCTACAGGCGTCACTTATAATGGCGATTGGGAAGTATGGTTACAAGAATTTGATGTAGACGCGATGGCACTCATAGGTGTGAGTACGAAAATATGGAAAGGCTCCATGATTAATACGGAGTGGCCTGAAGCACCACACATTTATAAAAGAAATGGCTTTTACTATGTCATGATTGCGGAAGGTGGGACGAGTGTCAATCACTCGGTTACGATTGCTAGGAGTGAAAAAATCGATGGTCCCTATATTGGATTTAAAAATAATCCAATCTTAACTCATCGTCATTTAGGACATAAATTTCCTGTAAGGTACGTTGGACATGGCGATTTAGTTGAGACGCCTGATAGTAAGTGGTATATGACTTGTTTGGCGAGTCGGAACTTTGAGGGATATAGTAATCTTGGACGGTAAACGTTCTTAGCTGAAGTGGTTTGGGAAGAGGATTGGCCAGTAGTGAATCCTGGAATTGGTCGCTTATTAGAAGAACAAGCGCACGGATTACCATTGGTCCCTGTTGAACAACCAACGAAATTTCATTTTAACGAAATGCATCCAGACTTTCTATTTATTCGTAATCCTCAAACTGAGAGTTATGATTTTCAGGCACGGCCTGACTGGCTTCGCATGAAACCGACACCAGTCAAAGTCACTGAGGTTGCTTCACCCACATACATTGGCCTTCGCCAACAATCAATGTCATATGAGTTAGCCGCTCATCTCGATGTTCAAACGAGTGAGAATAGTGAAGCCGGTCTGGTAATCGTACAAAGTGATAAATATTCTATTCGTCTTGTGGCAACGCCAAAAGAGAATGGATTAGAAGTAAAGATGATTACGCACATTAATGGACTTGATACGATTGTCGGAACACAATCGATTCAAGAAAAAGAAATAACTTTGGCTTTGATTGGAGAAGGACAATTACTTAAGGGGATTATCCGTATCGGAGAGCAAGAATTACTCGTAGCCGAGAAAATCGATTCTCATTATTTAAGTACCGAAGTAGCAGGTGGATTCGTGGGCTGTACTTTAGGTGTCTACTGTACTTCAGACGATCAAAATCCAGGATATTTAGATGTTGAGTGGTTAGAATTAATAAAATAATATGATTCAATAAGGATGAGACGTGAGATCGTTTCATCCTTATTCTAAGTCTTGAAAAAATGAATGGTGTAAGGTGGAATACAATGAATGAAATATTGAAAGTAAATTATCCGTTAATCCCGTTAGATTTTCCAGATCCAGATATCATTCGTGTAGGTGATGTCTATTATATGGCTACAACAACAATGCATTTTTTTCCTGGATGTGAAATTTTACAATCGTTTGATTTAGTCAATTGGGAACATCTCACATATGTATACGACAGGTTAGATGAAACCACACAACAACAACTACTAAATCATGAAAATATTTATGGACAAGGTATGTGGGCACCAAGTTTTCGTTACCATAAAGGCATATTTTATCTCGTATTTGCGGCAAATGATACGCAAAAAACGTATTTATTTCGAACACATTCACTGCAAGAATCGTGGGATTTTAATTATATCGAGGGATTCTATCATGATTGCTCTTTATTATTCGATGACGATCGTGTTTTTCTGGTCTATGGTAATGGAACGATTCATTTATTAGAGTTAACGCCAGATCTTCGTCGTCCCAAAGAAAATGGTTTTCAGCGTATCCTTCTTTCAGATGAAACCAATCCTTATTTAAACTATGAAGGCAGCCATATGTATAAAATTAATGGCTATTATTATTTATTTTTAGTCCATTCGCTAGCCGATCGATGGTTTCGCACACAAGCTTGTTTTATGTCCGATAGTTTGCAAGGAGAATTTAAAGGGGGAGATGTCTTTCAAGATGATCATGGCTATTGTCATCAAGGAATTGCTCAAGGAGGGATTGTTGAAGGATTAGGGGATGACTGGTACGCTGTATTGTTTCAGGATTATGGCGCAGTAGGCCGATTACCGGTGTTAGTCCCAGTTAGTTGGGAAAATCATTTTCCTGTCTTTGGTAAAAATGGAAAAATCCCAGACAACTTCTCTATCCCTAAAAAATCACTTGGAAAAAAAGATCATTCTCTGGTTGGGTCCGATCAATTTGACCGTTTATATTCTTCTAAAAGTGGCTTTGATTCGAAGTGGTCTTTTAATCATCAACCTCAACTAGAACTCATCACGATTGAACCCGAGGAGCAAAGTTATGTATTAAAAACAGATCGAATTGCATCTAATTTACTTGAAGCCGTGAATACATTGACTCAAAGAATGACTTATCCCGCATGTATTGGAGAAGTAACAGTCGATGTATCGGATATTCTAGATGGAGATGTGGTGGGCATCAGTGCATTTCAAGGCGCCTATGGTTTTGTGGGTGTTACAAAGGATGCTGGAAATTATTATGTCATCATGCAGGCAAAGACGAATGATAAAACGAACTCAACACAAAGATGGAATAATCAGGACGTTATGGAATATGAACGAGTACACGTTTTTCAGTCTAAACTAAAACTGAGAATTGAAGTCGATTTTGAAAACATGCGTGACGTGGCAGATTTCTACTATTACGAATACGAAGAGAAAACATGGCGGAAAATAGGTATAACGCATTCCTTATTTTTCGGTCTCGATCATTTTACGGGCTGTCGATTTGGTCTGTTTTATTTCAGTACAAAAGAAAGTGGCGGGCAAGCGAGGTTTAGTCAGTTTCATTACATTACAGGAGAGAAAATGAATGGGGCATAATATCGCAATAACATTTGATGATGGTCCAAATAACTATACGAATACTATTTTGGATATCTTAAAGGAGAAAAAAATCACAGCGACCTTCTTTGTAATTGGTCAACAAATTGAAGGAAATGAAGCAATCATAAGTCGGATGGTTGAAGAGGGACATGCTGTAGAAAATCATAGTTTGACGCACGCGGATTTTAATCAATTAACGTTAGAGGAGGCACAAGAAGAAATAAAAATCGCCGATCGATTACTTTATCCTTATTTAGGGCGAGAGACAACTTATTTTAGGCCACCTTTTGGGAATTTACCGGAAATGTTTTTTTCCTCTATCAAGAAAGATATTGTCTTTTGGGATGTCGATTCAAAGGATTGGTCCTCCATTAAAGCGGCGGAGATTTATAACGAAGTCGTTCAAAATCTCAAACCCGATTCGATTATTTTATTGCATAGTTTTGAAGAAACAGTCACTATT
>DYWT01000306.1 GCA_020742515.1 Sporosarcina psychrophila | reverse complement strand
TATTCATGTGACATGGCAAGTTGAAGCGGAAAAATGGCGTAAATTTGAGAAGCTAGAAGCTACACTAAAACAGCAACTTACGATTGAAGAAAATAATGAAGAGTTGCAGGAAGATTGTTTTTATAAAAACCTATCATTCGGTACGGCTGGCTTGCGCGGGGAACTTGGATTTGGTACGAATCGGATGAATCTCTACACTGTAAGAAAGGTAGCACTTGGGCTTGTTTTATATATAAAAAGCTGTGGGACGGCTGCTGAAAATCGAGGCGTCGTAATTGCTTATGATTCGAGGCATCAATCAACAGAATTTGCTCTTGAAGTGGCGAAAGTCCTTGGATTTAATGGCATTCGTAGCTATTTATTTGATGAGCTACAATCAACTCCCTTATTATCATTTGCAGTTCGCGAGTTGAACACGTTTTCGGGCATTGTCATTACTGCAAGCCATAATCCGGCAGAATATAACGGACTAAAGGTTTACTGAGAGGATGGTGGACAAGTAACATTAGAAGCCGCAAATGCAATTACTGCTCATACGGAGAGTATTGATGACCTATTATCGGTAGGGGTCGCGGAAGTGGCTTATCTCTTAGAAGAGGGACTACTTACTTATTTGAATCATGAAATGAGAGACCGTTATCTATTGCATTTGGATGGACTTCTTTTGGGAGGGCAGTTTGATAAAAGTTTATCGATTGTTTATTCCCCACTTCACGGGGCGGGTGGAAAGTTAGTTTGTAAAGGACTAGAGATAGCGGGCTTCTCGAATGTAACTATCGTCAGTGAACAGGCAATTCCAGATCCGAACTTTACGACCGTCAACTATCCCAATCCTGAAGAACCACAAGCTTTTGAAATGGCACTTATATATGGTCATAAAGTGAAAGCGGATTTACTCATAGCTACGGATCCAGATGCAGACCGAATGGGTGTGGCAGTACGAGATTTAGAAGGCGAATATGTCTTTTTAACAGGCAACCAGATCGGTGCCTTATTATTAAATGCATTGTTGGAAGATAAGTTGGACCGCGATACAATGCCTGAAAATGGTGTAGTTTTAAAAACAATTGTCACATCAGAACTTGGTAGGGCGATTGCACAGAAATATGACGTTAAAACAATGGATGTATTGACAGGGTTTAAATTTATCAGTGAAAAAGTCTTAGAATTTGAAGAAACTGCAGAGTATACTTTCTTATTTGGTTATGAGGAGAGCTTTGGCTACTTGATCGGCGATTTCGTCCGGGATAAAGATGCTGTCCAAGCTTCGGTTTTAATTGCTGAAGTGGCCGCTCGTTATAAAGCAAACGGCCAAACATTATTGGATGGACTACAAGCATTGTATGAAGAGCACGGCTTTTATCAAGAAAGCTTGGAATCGATAACGCTACGAGGGAAGAATGGAATGGCGAAAATTGATGATACCGTGAATTATTTCCGTTCGGCATCATTTGTAAGGGAGTTTTCCCAACCCCTTTCAACTATTGAAGATTATGCGGCTGGTCATGCTGTTAGTGTTGAAACAGGAGATCAACGTCCACTCGATTTACCGATTGCGAATGTGCTTAAATTTATATTGACAGATGGTACATGGTTTGCGATTCGCCCATCTGGAACAGAACCGAAAATCAAGTTCTACTTTGGAGTCAAGGGTGGGACAAAAAATGAAAGTGACGCGCTTTTATTGGGCTTAAAAGGGGCTGTTATGATGGTTGTGCAAACATTAACGTCTAACTCATAAATAGAAACTGGGAGTGTTGGAAGGGTATTATCGCTAATATTCAACGAATAGTGAAAAAGAAAGGGGGGGTTCGATGATTAATCAATTACGTAAAATCTATTCTTCTCTCCTTGTATACTCAGAAGGACAAGTTGAAGTTGAACTAGATTCTACATATAAATGGTTTGAGACGGATGAAAATGAAATTATCGGTATTCCTGAAGGGGAATTAACCCCCAAAGATGTAACACTATTAAGCACTTTTTTAGTACCTTATAATATTAAATTTCCGATTCCTACAGATGAGGAAAAGAAATGGCGAAAAGTAATTCACTCGAGTGCATCAAATGCTGACTTGGATTTTAAATTGAAAAACCCCTATCGTTTTGTCTGTTTTTCTATAAAAAAGAATCAAATTGACCCTATCTTATTTAAAGACGCGATACATGAGCTTTTTGATAAACAAGTGCCTATTCTATGGGGAAGTGGACATGAAGGAATCATTATAGAAGAACAGACAACGGATGAAGATAACATCTCTTTCGAACAGATTATCGATATACTCATGAGTGATTTATATGTGAAAATTAACTTCTTTGTCGGTCCTTACAAGAAGGATTTGGAGGGAATTGCTCAACATTACCACACATTAAAGAGTGATGCCAAGAAAGTGTTTAGACATTCAAATAAGACAGTAGTCACATACATAGATGCGGTTCCACTTTTACTTATCAATCAGACAGAATCGGATTTCCGTACCGAAATCAGTCAGACCATTTTACAAGAATACATAGATGATGAAGAAACACTGAAAATGATTGAAACGTTTGTCCAATGTAATTTAAATATATCTGAGACGTCAAAAGTACTACATATGCACCGAAACAGTCTGCAATATCGATTGGACCGTTTTTATGAAAAAACGGGAATAGACGTCCGACAATTTCACCATGCAATGACAGTCTATCTTGCACTTTTGGCACGAAAGTAACTCTGGTAGCTTGAAAACTATCTGCTTTAATTATTGTTAAAACTGGTACTAGCAAACATGCACCAAGCCTGCTTCTATTTTTGTGCATATTCACCATTACTCAAATAGTCCGAATAATGTATGCTGTTAATAGATAGTGAAAACCGATACATACATTGGAGGGAATAAAATGGCAGACTTGAAACTAGTAAATATTAAAAAAGTATATGATAAGGATGTTGTCTCCGTACAAGATTTTAATTTGGAAATTAGAGACAAAGAATTTCTAGTGTTAGTTGGTCCGTCAGGTTGCGGTAAATCAACCACACTTCGAATGATTGCCGGTTTGGAAGAAATATCAGGAGGCGATCTTTTTATTGGGGGTAAAAGAGTAAACGATGTCCCGCCAAAAGATCGTGATATCGCTATGGTTTTCCAGAACTATGCATTGTATCCTCATATGGATGTTTACAATAATATGGCATTTGGCTTAAAGTTGCGCAAATTTAAAAAAGATGAAATAAAAAAACGAGTGGATAATGCTGCTAAAATTTTGGGACTTGAGGAACTATTAACTCGTAAACCGAAAGCGCTTTCGGGTGGTCAGCGTCAGCGTGTTGCTTTGGGACGTGCGATTGTTCGAGATGCTGAAGTATTCTTAATGGATGAGCCGTTATCTAACTTAGATGCTAAGTTACGTGTGCAAATGCGTGCAGAGATTCAAAAGCTACACAGGCGTCTACAAACAACTACTGTTTATGTAACCCATGATCAAACAGAAGCCATGACAATGGCGACACGCCTCGTTGTGATGAAGGATGGACTTATCCAACAGGTAGGTGCACCTAAAGAAGTTTACGATGAGCCTAACAATGTTTTTGTTGGTGGATTTATCGGTTCTCCTGCAATGAACTTCTTAACCGGTAAATTGGAAGAGAATTATTTTGTCATGGGCGATGTAAAAGTCCTTGTTCCCGATGGTAAGATGAAAGTGCTTCGGGATCAAGGTTATGTTGGCAAAGATATTATTCTGGGCATTCGTCCGGAAGACATTCATGATGAACCGTTATTCCTTGATTTTTCTCCTGACACAAAAATCAGGGCGTCGATAGAGGTAGCTGAATTAATGGGGGCAGAAATTATTCTTTATTCAAAAGTGGATGACCAAGACTTTGTGGCACGTGTTGATGCGCGTTTCAACGTTGTGGCCGGAGAAACGGTCGACTTGGCATTTGACCTTGGTAAAGCGCACTTTTTCGATAGTGAATCAGAATTAAGAATCAAATAAGTTTATAAAAGATGCCGCTAAGGGAAACTGGTCTTTCTTTGGCGGTTTTAATTTTGGATCCATTTATGTTTAAAATCCAAAAGAGTTGGACAAACTAAGTATTCATGATATAAAAACAGATAGGAGAGTATGTAAATGACTGAGAAAAAACCTCCACACGAGCAATTGACCGAAAAAAATAATGGACTGTCTTCAGAACAAGAAGTACTGTATCAGGAAGAATATAAAAAAGCTGATAAAGTTGCTGAGAATGAAAATAAGGACAGGGAAAATAATAAAAAAGATTAAAGTAGACTGCTGATGAAAGTTGTGAATTAAATGATCTTTACGGTTTCAATAGTAACTAGTTGTAAGAAAAAGGGTTGCTCAATAAAAGCAACCCTTTTTGATACCAAGAATATATCTATTGTTGATTGTAAAACTCATCTATCGGAACAAATAAGCCAACCTTTCCATACGTTTCATGATCTAACGTAGCGAAAACAATGCCAATCACCATCCCATCACTATTCAGTACGGGGCTTCCACTATTTCCTCGATAAACCGGTGCCTTCAACATAACAACGGGCACATCCCAATCTGTTAACTGGATATAATCAATAATTGTACCTTCATTTGCAATGCCCTTAAAACTTAATGGATTGCCAATAAAGTTAATGGCTTCGTCATCTTCAAAGGTCGTTTGTTCAGCGAGTTCTAAATAAGGTAAGTCTTTGCCATGAACTTCTAAAACAGCGAGGTCAACCCATGGATATGTATGTATAACGTCTGCGGTAAAGCGTCCTTCGTCTGGAAAAAAGACGTTTACGGTGTCGCTTCCTTCGATAACATGATAGTTTGTAAGTATGGTCCCGTCATTCGAAATCGAGAACCCGGTCCCTTTGCTTGCTGCTGTCTGAATAACAACAACAGATTTTTTATAGGTAGCAATGTTTTCTTGCTTCGATAATTTTGAAGAGGTCTTTAGGAATTCAATGGCCGGGATTGAATACACTTCAAACATAACTGCAAACGTATTGAAAACCATTACGATGGAGATCATCCAAAATAGCCATTTGGGAAATGGGCGCTTTATTTTGCGACTTGTTTTTTCTTGTTCTTCTTTATAAAGCGCTTCTCGTTGCGCTTCTAATACCAGCACTTGCAGTTCTTCATCATCAATCTCTTCTATAAAGTCTTTATCATTTGAATCAGGCGGTTGTTTCTTGTCCGTCTCCATGTATCCACCCCCTAACTTTTAAACTCATATCTTTATAGCTCATTATAGCAAATGAAAGTACATAAGGTTTTTTCCATTAAAGCTTATATGAAAGATAGTGCTGAAATAATTGCGTTCCCTCTTCTTTGGTTGGCATAATTAGTAAATCAGAACATATAATGAATAGTTCAATGACATTTAGATGGAAGAATAATTACTATCCAACTGTTTTATTAGTACACACTCATTTTAAAAAAAGGGGAATAATTTATGAGCAGAAATAAGAAGAGAAGATTTATAGTTTCCGTTGCGCTAGTACTTGGGATTGGTGTACTGACACCCTCTTATACATTTGCCTCAGTGGAAAAAACTGAAATACAAGCTCCAATTGGGCAGATGCTTAAGGGGAAAGTCATAGAAAATTGGAGCAATGAAATCATTATTAAAGGGGAAGATGGTAAACGCTATCATGTTGGATTGCATGCTTTTACCGAGGAACAAATTCAGTCGATGAATGTTTCAGTTGGTGCCACAGTGCAAATCGAAGGTGAAGTGCTAGAAAGCTTTGCGGATTTCTACGACTTTGCCTATTTTGTTAAAAGCCTTCCTATAGGAGTGACCGAAGCTGAGATTAAAGAGCTAGAAACTCTCTACAATCAGAAGATGGCTTTGGAAAAAGATGAATTATGGGAAGAAGCAGGAGAGTTATGGGGGCAAATCAATCAAATAATCAATCCGCATTATCTTGCAAACTGGGAGCCAGACCCATTTGATGTGTATATAAGTATGTTTGAGTATGCGTTTACGGATGAAGACTTGATACAATTGGAAGAACTTTATAATCAGTGGATTTCGCTTGCGAAAAGTGGGGCGGAGGAAGAATCTAACGTAAAGATTAATCAGTTTTTCGAGATTGTTAATAATTATTATGTAGAACCAACGTTTGAAGAGTATATAGCGACCTTGAATATGACTATTTCAGAAGTGGATTATCCAGTTATTAAGCAATTGTATGAGGAAGCTCGTCAAACTAGCTATGATGAAGACAATCAACTTGCTATGGAAAAATGGGAGGCGTTCGATCTAGCAATGCAGCCGTATTACCGGGCGGCCTATCCAATGCCAACTTTTGAGGAACAAATATCTTATTATGATTTCGAGGTATCTAAGGAAGACTTATCTACACTAAAAGAAATTTACACAGTCATTTTGGAATTGGAACAGAACGGTAAATATGAGGAAATGGAGGGTCAATGGGATTCCTTTCACAGTATTTTGGAACCATATTTTGCGCTCAACCAAAGTATCCCATTCCGTGCTTCACAAGTCTTGATCGATGGTAAGACTTTTCGCTAAAATGCTTATATTAAAATGCCTATCACTTCGATAGGCATTTTTGAGTTTCATTATACTCTTGTTATCAATCACTGTGTACAGGCGCTTTTGAATTACTTCAAATGAACAAGTACCAGTATGCTCGAAATTATAGGGCACTTGCAACCCTATAAAAAGTTAATTCTTCAAAGAATATGGCTGGAAGTGACTAAGTCATTTCCAGCCATGCTTGTCATTCGGTAAAGATGTCGTGATTGATATTCCTAAAGCGGGGTGAAACGTACCCGTATAAATATAGAATTTTGCGCTATTCATTAACCATTTTGAATGAGAAAAAAGTTATTTAACAACCGTTTCATTTTTACTTCTATATATATTGAACTAAAGAACCCCCTTGAATCTACTGTGGTGCTCAATAATGAGAGAGTTGTAATTCGGGGTGTGGATTGTAGAACGCTTGGCGCTTTGGGGATGCCTTTCGCCGCGCCTGCGCTAGGGTGTTCAATAGCGAGAGAAATGTAATGTTGAGATGTATATGCCGAGATTATAAGGTGATTACTTATTGATACTAACTATAGTCAAGAAAGACACACTCCAGATTGTAGATTTCATCGCAGATAAAGAAATGCTCTCTCTCGCATAGATCATCTAGCGAAGACGCGTCTTCGTGGTAGCCGGAGCGATAAGACTGAAAGTGCTCTCCTTTCCGGCTTATCGCGGGAGGCATCCACAAAGCGTCGAAGCGGTATTAGCAGGAATTCTAATTCATTCCTCATGTATTGAGACATTCGTTGATCAAGTTCGATCGATTTATGGCACTCCAAGTTGTAGGACTCATCTCCGGAAAAGAAATGCGCTTTCTCAAAAAGATCATCCAAAAAGCGGCGAAGCGGGATTAGCGAGGAGTTCAATTTATTCCAAGTGTCAAAGTTTTTTCAACATACATAGGTCTGTTCTGAGGAACTTTATGAATCTTTTCTTCATGTTTTGCGTTTACATTCATCAACAATATGGGAAGAGATAGAGAGAATGTAAATAGAGGAGGAATTAATATGAAATTGGCAGCTTCTGTGAAAGAGCTAATTGAGTTTTCTGATGGTATCTTTACCGAAGAGAATCCTGTGATTATATATGTCAGTCAGGGAGGTCGAGTTCCAGATGAAACGGTTTTATTGGATGAGGATACAGCTAGTGCGAATAAGTTGCAAATATTGACGGTTTTAATTCATTCGGAAAAAGAATCCATTTATTATGAATATCCTTTTAATGAAGTAGTCGAAATGGAAGAAATCAATCATCAGCTAGAAGTATTGTTTGAGCGTTTTTCAAAAGAAGTGATCGATGCCAAAACGATGGCGAGAAAAGTAAATGGGGTAAAATGGGCAACGTGAAAAGTGATCAGCCAGAAATAAAAATGGCTGATCACTTTTTTCATTTATTTTAAATTGCTATGTTTATGACAATACTTTTACCATTGGAAATGGATGTATATAAAGCAAACGATACTTACTGTAAGTAATATGAATAGTTTAGAGCATTTACGGCCATATTGATAATTTAAAGACATTGTCGGTCGAAACCATAAGTTTTAAGCAATTAATATGTTATTTATAGGGGGGTCTTCATGACAAGTATAGTCAGAGTAACCAATGTAGAAATAACTAATTTGAAAAATGTAAAGCAAGGGAAGTTTCAAACAAATTCAACATTTGACGCATTGGATAAAGCCAATGTCATAGGATTTTATGGTCAGAATGGTTCTGGGAAAACGGCGGCCGTCGAATCGTTTAATCTGTTAAAGATACTGTTATCAGCCAATAATGAGGTGCCACTTCCCAAATTATCATCTAACTTGCTGTATTTTAAAGAAAAGACGATTCGCTTGTTGTTTCAATTTATAGTGAAAAATGAATACGGTGAGTTCTATGTTAACTATTCCGTTTCTTTATCTGTGGGTAAAGGAAGATACCAAGTTGTCGAAGAAAAAGTTTTCTCACGAGAAAATAAGGAAAACGAGCCATTTAAAAATCTGATTTCTAAAAGTGGTAAAAACTTTACTATCGGAACTATTGAATCGCATGAATTGCATGAGTCCGCAAGAGTTTCAGCCATGGTTGCCAATCGTATGGCAGCGAGTAATTCGACCTCTTTTGTGTTTAGAGAGGAATTAAGAGAAGTATTTGAAGATCTCTTAGAAGGAAATGAAGCTGAAATCATGAAAAATCTCTCAGTAGACCTTAATCGCGATTTACATGTCATTGATACGGTTCATTATGGTCTACTAATTGCCAATCTTGTTATGCCTTTTAGCGTTCATTTGGAAAGAAAGCGGGGACATATTCCTTATGAGATGCAAGATACAATGGTGTTGCCAATGGATTTATTTGAAACGATTGACCAAGTAGTTAGTCAGACGAATATTGTTTTACAAACGATTATCCCAGGTCTTCTAATAAAAATAAAACAGATCAATAAGCAAAAGTTGAGTGATGGCAGTGAAGGAGTCCGATTCGAGTTCCTATCAAAAAAAGGGGAGATTGAACTTCCTTTACGAAGTGAATCGGAAGGAACGTTAAAAATCATCTCTATTTTAAGTACACTTGTTGCAGTTTACAATAATCCGAATGCTTGCGTTGTCATTGATGAGCTAGATGCAGGTATCTTTGAATATTTACTTGGTGAAATATTAGAAGTTCTGAATGAAAATGCCCAAGGGCAACTTTTTTTCACTTCTCATAATTTGCGGATATTAGAAGTGCTTCCAATTCGAAACTTATGGTTTACGACGCTTAATGCAGAGGACAGATATCATCAGTTAAAAGGGGTTAAAAAGCTGAGTAATGCTCGGGATATCTATCTACGTGCTGTCCAACTTGGTGGTCAAGATGAAGAAATCTATGCGGAAACTAATCTATATGATATTAAAACGGCATTCCGAAGAGCAGGGATTTCAAATGACAAGTAATCAAAAGAAAGTCGTATTAGTGCTTGTAGAGGGAAGCTGCGAAGAGGTATTGCTATACAATCGGTTACGTACTCTTTTCCAACAGCATAATATCCGATTCCATATTCAGCACGGTGATATTTTATATGATTTGGACAGACCCGAAGAGCATATTAAATCGGTGATTGGAAATGCAGTAAATGAATTTATGATCAAAAGTAAATTTCGTCCGGAAGATGTATTCTGCGTATTGCATATTATTGATATGGATGGTTGTTTTATCCCCGAGGATGCTATCGTTATTGATGACACTCAAAAGGAATTAACTGTCTACCATGAAGATCGGATAACTGTTCCGCATGAAAAACAAAAGCAGCAAATAGCAGCTAGAAATGCGGACAGAAGTACTAATATCAATATAATGAAGGGGTTAGATACAATACTTTCCAGCAAAATCGACTACCGAATGTATTATTTTTCAAGAAATTTAGAGCATGTTCTATTTAAAGAACCGAATCCAGAAAAGGAAAGAAAATTTCCAGAGGTAGAACAATTTATAGAACAGTTGGAGACGCCTATTGAAGACTTTTTACAGGAGTCCATGCCCTTGTTAACTGGGATGGATCCTTATACGGAAAGCTGGAATAGGATTTCTGAAAGGACGGCTTCATTACAACAATACAGTAATGTACCTTTGCTATTTGAGTTTGTTAAATTACAGTCAGGTTTTTAAATGCCTGAAACGTGTCATAGCTATGGGGTTTGATAATGGTTATAGATGGAAATGAAATCACTTTATTTAATAAGTGATTTTTTTCTGCATCTTTCTTTCCGTATTAATATACTTATTACTGCGATTATCGTAAAATTATCACAATTGTTGAATTAAAGGTAAGTAAGCTGCATTCAAACTTTGAAGTTTATGGTAAAATAACACTGTCTGAAAGAATAGATAGCCGGTTAGAGAAACATACAAAAGCATCAATTAGGTAGCAGAACTTCAATCATGATTAACATTGCAATATAGCGATTCAATTTCTAATTGGGTTCGATAGTTTTAGTGAAAAATAATACCTTGGGGAGTGAATTAATTTATGGAGAACACTACAATGTTTATAATTGATAAAAAAGAAGGGTTAAGTCTAGAGTTCAGCAAATTGGTTTCAATGATGGAATACACCAGAAAGACAACGATTCAAGAAATTGAAAACTTAACAGTTGAAGAATTGGACTTTCTTTATGATGAAGAATCGAATTCTATCGGAATGTTGTTAGCTCATATGATATCGGTTGAACAGACATATCAAATCATCACTTTTGAAAATCGAGAGATCACAGAAGAGGATATTGGCACATTAAACCCAGGATTAGAATTAGGGAGTAATGCGCGAGAGCAAATTAGAGGAAATCGCATTGATTTCTATTTGGAACAATTAGCTGAAACAAGGTACAAAACGGTTGAAACCTTTAAAACATTGCCTGATGAGTGGTTATTTGAACGAATGCCATTTTGGGATGGACTTCTTACGAACAATTATTTTAAATGGTTTCATGTGTTTGAAGATGAACTAAATCACAGAGGACAAATACGAATTATTAAAAAGATGATAAATAAGTAGAAAGTGCTCTAAGAAAAATTAGAGCCAAGGGATGGAAACAATGGCAGAAAAATTCGATACAGCAGAAAGTTATCAATGTCCTATCTGTAATGAAAATAATAATTGCTGTAATTCCACTAATAAGTCCCTAGCTCAATGTTGGTGTAGTGGAGAATTCTTCCCACAAGCTATATTCGTGCTAGTACCTTATGATAAATTGAGAAAATCATGCATATGTAAAAAATGTCTTGATGAGTTCCAGGGTTGATGGAAGAGAGGGGAAAAAATTGTACGAACAAAAAACGAAGGAAACAGACAACGATGTCGTTGAATTTATTGAAAGTGTAGAAAATCTAAAAAAACGTGCGGATGCTTACACGTTACTCGAGATTTTTAAAGAGACGACTGGTTACGAAGCTAAAATGTGGGGACCAAGCATCATCGGCTTTGGATCGTATCATTATGTTTACAAAACAGGCCACGAAGGCGACGCACCGTTGGCAGGATTCTCCCCGCGTAAAGCAAAAACAAGTTTGTATTTTGCGCCCGGCGATAGCGAGCGAGATGCCTTGCTTGCGAAGTTTGGTAAACACACCTCTGGCAAAGCATGCGTGTATATTAACAAAGTTGAGGACATAGATACAGATGTATTAAAAGAACTAATTACTCAATCCGTTACATTTT
>DYWT01000305.1 GCA_020742515.1 Sporosarcina psychrophila | reverse complement strand
TCGGTTAAGTCTGTCACTAAAATATTGCCTTGAGTCGTCGGCAGATTTTTATTGTTCGGGAAAATCGATACTGTTTTAATAATCGATACTTGCTGAGTCAAGCTGATGCACGGCATGTACAGCATAGAGCTGTCATCACCCGCAGGCAGCACTGTGCGGATGGACTCGACAATATTATCTTCATTGTAATCTTTTAAAATCGCATTAACGTCTTTAATTGCATGGCTGATTTTATACTGTTCTGCTATTTCTTTATCTGTCAAAGTAATCAATGTATTCACTCCATAATATATTATTCGGCGTTCATTAATCGATCTTCTTTATCTTGTGCGTTTTCACCGCGCATTGACAGCACAGCGATCAGTGATACGACTGCTGTGAGTACAATATACAGCGATACCGGTATGCTTGAACCGTTGAACTGGTTCATCAGGAACTCAGCAATCAGCGGTGCAGATCCGCCGGCAACTGCGGCACCAATTTGATAACCGAGTGTGACGCCGGTATAACGGACTTCCTTGCTGAATGATTCTGAGAACATGGTGCCGAGTATGGCAGTAATCGGCGGCCAAACGACAACCAAGCCGATAAAGGTCGCCAGAATAACGAGCACCGGTTCATGTGTATTGACGATGATGAAGTACGGGAACGCGTAGATCAGCATAGCGACCGCACCGATTAAGAACATTTTCTTGCGTCCGACTTTGTCCGATAAACTGCCCATAATAGGAATCATAATCGTCGTCAGTACAGATACGGCCATAATAGACAGCATCATAAATTCAAACGATACGTCTAAATTCGAAACACCGTAACCGACGATAAATGTAGTAAAGATATAGAACGGCCCGGTTTCAACGAATTTAGCACCGGAAGTAATGAGTACTTCTTTCGGATGCTTCTTAAAAATTTCAACGATTGGCAAACGGCGGACTTCATTTTTCGCTTCAGCTTCTTTTTGCATAGCAATGAAAGCGGGTGTTTCGTCCAGTCCTTTACGAATTAAAAGACCGACGATGACTAAGAGCAGACTGAAGATAAATGGAATTCTCCATCCCCATGAAAGAAACATTTCTTCAGGCATTGCCCATGTCAGTAAAAAGAAAAATCCGTAAGCGAGCACGAGTCCAATCGGGATCCCCATCTGAGGGAAACTTCCGAACAGGCCGCGCTGATTTTTAGGCGCGTATTCAGTTGCTAAGAGCAGGGCGCCGCCCCATTCTCCGCCGATGCCGAGTCCTTGAATTAAACGGAATAAGAGCAGCAGCAAAGGTGCAGCAACTCCGATTTGTGCATATGTAGGTAACAGACCGATACCGGCGGTAGCCAGTCCCATTAAACTTAAAGTAATGATTAATGTTTTCTTACGGCCGACCCTGTCACCGATATGTGCAAAGATGACGCCCCCTAAAGGCCGTATAAAGAATGATAATGCCAGCCCGAAATAGGCCAGAATATTCGACAGGAACGCATCGTCTGTAACGAAGAACTGCGTATTAAAAATAATACTTGCTACAGCAGCGTACAGGAAAAAGTCGAACCATTCGATTGATGAACCAATTAAACTTGCTGATAATACTTTTCTTCTGAGTTTCTTATCCATATTAAACCTCCCCTTATTTAATCCAGATTAGCATATAAAAAAGTTCCTGAATATAAAAATATGCAATGTTCAGATTTGCCGGAAAAATTGCTGTCTTAAATAAAATGAAGTTGATTTTTATACAGGCATAGCGTAATCTATATTAGTAACCGAATATGATTCCGTAGCTCAGCGGGAGAGCGCTTCGTTGACATCGAAGAGGTCGGTGGTTCAATCCCACTCGGAATCATTACAGAAAAAGCAGTACGATGTTCCCGCATCGTACTGCTTTTTTCAAAAATATACGCTTGAAGTCAGCTGTAAAAGGGTATTCAGCAAGAAAAAGTGTAGACATGAAGGTCGTGATAGGAAATGGCTGAAATTATTGCATCACTGCACGACGCGGGAAAGAAGTTTTTCTTTCATCGCGTCCTTAAAAATATAAATTTAGAAGTAAAAAAAGGGGAAATACTTGGTTTAATCGGTCCGAGCGGTTCAGGTAAAACGACGTGCATCCGCTGCATGCTCGGCATGGAAGATTTAACAGAAGGTGAAGCGTTTGTGCTGAATGAACAGATGCCAAAGCGTAAAGTGCTGGATCGTACCGGTTATATGGGGCAGGAGACTGCCTTGTACGGCACGTTGACTGCCTATGAAAATATGGTGTTTTTCGGTCAGTTGAAAAATTTAAGCAAAGAGACCCTGCAGACGGAAATCGATAAAAACTTAAAACTCGTCGACTTATACGAATACCGCAACAAAGTCGTGACTCAGTTTTCCGGGGGTATGAAGCGGAGACTGTCGCTGGCGATTACACTGCTCGGATCACCGGAATTTATCGTGCTGGATGAACCGACTGTGGGAATCGATCCGAAATTAAGACTGTCAGTCTGGAATCAGCTGAGCGCCTTAGCAGATGAAGGCAAAGGTCTAATCGTAACGACGCATGTGATGAGTGAAGCGGAGAAATGCGACCGGGTGGCACTATTAGTTGACGGTGAAATTTTGGCTGTAGGCACACCCGAAGATTTAATGCGGGAATTTAAGGCGGCATCTATTGAGGAAGTGTTCATCAATATGGAGGTGGAAACATGACGCGTCTGAAAGCCATCGCGGTAAAGATTATCAGAGAGCTGATCAGAGACGTCAGAACGCTTGCTTTAATGATGCTGGCGCCGCTGATAGTGATTACTTTGATGTATTTTATC
This sequence comes from Sporosarcina psychrophila, assembly GCA_020742515.1. Lineage (GTDB taxonomy): Bacteria > Bacillota > Bacilli > Bacillales_A > Planococcaceae > Sporosarcina > Sporosarcina psychrophila_B. Next base: position 5,894 of record DYWT01000305.1, on the reverse strand, counting down.
TTCGATGTGAATAATGAAGCGGATATTAGAATCGGTATACCGCATACGACGAATGAAACGTTTATAGAAGGATTGCCGGAAGACGCGGAAGCGGTGCCGTATGAAGTGGCACCGGTGATGGAGACGCTGCTCGATACGGATGATTTAGACGCCTTTGTTGAAATTTCGGATGAAGCGGTGAATATTACGTATAAAAATGAAGACCCGACAAGAACAACGGCAGTCAGGCAGATGGTGCAATCAGGACTTGAAGCAATGAAAGAAGAACAGCTGAACAGTGTCATGGGAGCCTTGCCGGAAGAAGCGGTGCTGCCGTCAGTTGATGTAGAAGAAGACTATTTGTACGGGAGTCAAAACAGTACGTTTTTCGATAAAATGTTCCCAATCCTCATCGGCTTTTTTGTCTTTTTCTTTGTCTTCTTAATATCAGGAATTGCACTGCTCAGAGAACGGACGATGGGCACGCTGGAAAGAATCTTATCGACATCGGTCAGACGGAGTGAAATCATCGTCGGTTATTTAATCGGCTTCGGTATATTTGCGATCGTCCAGACGATGATTATCGTAATGTACTCAATCTATTTACTGGATATGACAATCGAGGGAGCTGTCGGCTGGGTATTTGTGATTAACATCCTGCTGGCCCTAAGCGCTTTAGCCATCGGCATGTTCATTTCGACATTTGCAAAAACGGAATTTCAGATGATGCAATTTATCCCGCTGATAATCGTTCCGCAAATATTTTTCTCAGGGATTATTCCCTTGGATAATATTGCAGACTGGATTAGTGTAATCGGCTATGTCTTTCCGCTGAGCTATGCAGGAGACGCCTTGACTGAAGTGATGATTAAAGGCAACGGCTTCCTGCATATTTGGAAAGACTTATTGGCGCTGGTGCTGTTCATACTTGTGTTTGTGCTGCTGGATATTTTTGGTTTAAGAAAATACCGCAGGGTTTAGAATTTAAGGAGGAACTTAAATGATAAAAAAATTAATGAACGTCATGTTGTATGTCGAAGATATCGATCAGGCAGTAGACTTTTGGACGAACCGTTTAGGATTTACAGTTAAAAATGAACTGGATTTAATGGAAAACTTTAAAGGATTTGAAATCGCGCCGGAAGTGGCGTCAGAAACGACACTGGTACTGTTTCCGTTGGCATTTATAGAAAAATACAGCCCGGAAGTGAGCCGTGAAACACCGTCCTTGATGTTTGAAGTGGAGAATATAGAAGAGACGTATGAGAAATTTAAGGACAAAGGCGTGCATGTTGGAGAACTGGTGGAAATACCGGATATGAAGACGTTTAACTTTAACGATGGGCAGGACAACTACTTTGCGGTGAGTGAAGCGGTGGAGTAGGAGTTGGCTGATGGTTGAGTTTGTTGAGATCAATGAAGAAAACTATGAAGCAGTGCTGCAGTTGAAGGTGACAGAAGCACAAGGGAAATTTGTTGCACAGAATGTGCGGTCGATCGCAGATGCGTATCTGTACCGTGAAGCGGGAGACGTGTTTCCGTATGCGGTACAGGATGGAAAAACTGTGGTTGGCTTCGTACTGCTGGATGAAGACGTGGAAGAGAAGGAATATATGATTTGGCGGATGATGGTTGGCCGGGAATATCAAGGTCAAGGCTATGGCAGAGCGATAGTGGAGAAAGTGATGGATATGTTTAAAAAAGACGACAGATTTGATGTACTCATTGCGGATTATGTTAAAGGCAATGAAGTGATGGGGAAAATTCTGGAATCTTTTGGATTTGAATATGGCGAGTTTGATGAAGAGAATAATGAGTATGTGATGAAGTATAAAAAAGCTTGAGAATATAAATATTCTTGAGCTTTTTTATATTAATAAGTAGATTTACGATACATTTATATTTTTGTAATTAATCGGAATCTTATATGAGTTCTGGATCTTCACTTATTTCGAAATCTTAATTATAATAAAGATATATCAACGGAACGGACGGGATGCTATGGAATCAAGGAAAGCAAATTTACTGAATGCTTACGAACGTGGCTTTATTGATCGCTTTACAACCAAGACTTCACATTATCCACCAGAATTGATTATTAATACTAAAGATGAAAATGTCTTGTCACCGATGCTCGACGCATTAGAATCATGTCAGTCTTTCGAGATCTCAGTTGCTTTTATTACCGAGGGAGGCATTGCTTCACTAAAGACTGTGTTACATGAACTTAACCAGCGTGGTGTAAGAGGTAAAATCATCACGTCTACATATTTAAATTTTAATAAGCCAAAAGTTTTTAAAGAATTACTTAAGATTCCTAATATAGATGTACACATTACTCAACAGGTAGGGTTTCATGCCAAGGGATATGTTTTTGATAAGAAAGATTATTCTGTAATGTTTATTGGAAGCTCAAACTTAACTGATGCAGCACTTAAAAAGAATTATGAATACAATTTGAAACTGACTTCTTTAGATAATGGTGAAGTGATTCAACATTTCAGATTACAATTCGAATTACTGTGGAAAGATTCTACTCTTTTAACGGAAGAGTGGATTAAAAGCTATGAGCAGACCTATTTAGAAAATAAGCCTGATGAAAAAGTTCTTCAGTTAATAGAAACAAAGAAACCATATCGCTACGATAATTTTAATCTAGAAGAGATAACACCTAATTTAATGCAAGAAGAAGCTCTAAGATCTTTGGAGGAACTGCGTTTATCTGGTGAAAAAAGAGGTCTGGTCATATCAGCTACTGGAACCGGGAAAACATATTTGTCTGCATTTGATGTCAGAAATTTTAATCCGAGTCGAGTTCTATTTATTGCCCATAGAGAACAAATTTTAATGAAATCACTAAATGATTATAGAAACTTAATTGGTGGAGATCCATCTGATTTTGGTATATACAGCGGATCTAAAAAGGATATCGATGCGAAATATATGTTTGCCACTGTACAGACATTTTCAAAAGAAAGTCATTTAGAACAGTTTCCCAAACACGCGTTTGATTACATTGTGATGGATGAAGCACATCGAAGCAGTGCAAACTCATACACTAAAATAATCAATTACTTTGAGCCTAAGTTCCTATTAGGAATGACTGCAACTCCGGAACGTACAGATAATAATGAAATTTTTGGTCTGTTTGATTTCAATATTGCTTATGAAATTAGATTACAAAAAGCATTAGAAGCTGAAATTTTATCACCGTTTCATTATTTTGGTGTGACTGATTATATTGTGAATGGAGAAACAGTAAGTGATACTAGCTCAATGAATGAACTGTTAGACCAAGAGAGAATCCAGCATATCATTGATAAGCTACATTATTACTCCCACGCAGGTGAAGAAGTGAGAGGATTAATGTTTGTTTCAAATAGGGAGGAAGCTCATAAATTATCTGAACTACTTAATCAAAAAGGGTATAAAACAAGAGCATTAACAGGTATGGATTCTCAAGAAGAACGTCAAGAAGCTGTAGTGATGCTAGAAGCTAATAAATTAGATTACTTAATCACGGTAGACATTTTCAATGAAGGTGTTGATATACCTTCAGTTAATCAGGTGGTCATGCTAAGACAAACAGAATCGAGTATTATCTTTGTCCAGCAACTTGGTCGAGGTTTACGAAAACACGTTGATAAAGAATTTCTCACAGTAATTGATTTTATCGGTAATTATAAAAATAACTATTTGATACCCGTAGCATTAACAGGAGATAAATCTTTCAATAAAGATAGTTTACGGAAAGATGTTGTTGGCGGTAGTTTAATAACTGGTGAATCAACAATTAATTTTGAAAGAATTGCTCAAGATAGAATTTTTAAGTCTATTTCAAAAGTATCATTAGATACCTTAGCTAACCTAAAGAAACTGTATCACTATACAAAAAATAAACTCGGACAGATACCGACGTTGGTTGAATTATATAAAGATCAAGATGCGATGAATCCAATGTTAGTATTAAATAAGTATGATCATTACGTACAATTTTTAACGAAAATCAAAGAGGAAACTGTACCACTTACCAACGGACAAGATAGGATATTAACTTATATATCGAAAGAAATTGTTGATGGTAAAAGAGTTACAGAGATTTTATTGCTCAAAAAGTTATTGAATGGTCCGGTTAATAAAAGCGAATTCCAAAGAGACATGAAAGAACATAATTATTACATGACAAATGAGACACTGAGATCGATCATCAGAATGTTTACTTTAGAATTCTATACTCAGCAAAAGCGGAAAAAATATAAATATCCGCTCATAGAAGTAGATGGTGAGAAAATATACGTGACAAAAGAATTTAGATCTTCTTTAAAAGATGAATATTTTAGAAAACAAGTAGACGACTTATTAGAATTAGGGTTACTACAATCGAAAAATTATGATCAGACGGTTCAACTAACGATTAATGAAAAATACAGTAGGACAGATGTGTGTAGAATACTGAACTGGGAAAAAGATGAGTCCAGCACGATGTATGGATACAAAACCAAACATAATACGACACCAATATTTGTGAACTATAACAAAAAAGATGATATTGATGAATCAGTTAGATATGACGACCGTTTCTTAGACTCTCATGTGTTTCAGTGGTATACACGAAAAGGGACGGATTTAGATTCCAAGATTAACAAAGAGATTATTGAGAAACATGAACATGACGCAACTGATATTCACTTGTTTGTGAAAAGAGACGACGATGAGGGTGTCTACCATTACTATATGGGTGAAGTCAGTATTGATATGTCCTCAACAGAAAATGCATCGATAGGGTTGAGTGAAGACAAACATAAAGTAGCCAAAATGAATTTCATATTGGAGAACCCGGTTGATTATAATATGTATCGGTTCATTGATGGAGAGAAATAATAATTTAAAAACTGATGTTTTTAAAGTTTAATTTCTCATTCATATTTAAGTGAAAAAATTAACTTAATAATTGGAGGAGCATAAGTGAATATGAATGACTTTCAATTTGCAAAGATTGAATATATTGAAAATACGACATTTGATGGATCATTGGATTCTTTTTATGAAAAAGGTATAGAAGGAACAATTAGAGAGAATATACAAAACTCTATAGATGCGAAGCTTGAAACTGAAAACAAAGTAAAAGTCAGGATTGTCTTAGGAAAGGTTGAAAGATCAGAATTACCGGGCATTAATGAAGTATTTCAGCATATAGATTCAATGGAAGGTAAAAATGAATATACGATTGAGAAGATAAATTATATGCAAGGAAGAAAAGAAGAGAACTCGATTAATGTTTTAACAATAGAAGATTTAAATACAAAAGGATTGTCAGGAGCTAAAAATGGTCAATCTGGTAGATCAGAAGATACATTTGGTTCCTATGCTTATAGAAAAGGATTTCATAATAAAAATGAAAATGCTGAAACCGAAATATCTCGTGGGGGTTCTCATGGTATTGGGAAAATTTCAAATAATGCGGTGTCAGATATCAACTTAATGTATTTTTCAAACTGTGATGAATTTGGAGAAAAGCACGTAGGCGGAAGTATTCATTTAATAGAACATAATCACGATAATCAAGATTATAGAGCCACAGGATATTTTTCAAAAAAAGATGCATATAATAATCGCTTATACCCATTTGAAAATGTAGGGTATAGTAAAATTTTTAACAAAGATACAAGGGGTCTAAAAATAATAATTCCCTATTTGCGTAAGGAATTTACAAATTTTCAAGAGATAGTAAAAGCTGTATGTGATAATTTTTTCGTTGCTATACTAAATGAAAATATAGAAATTGAAATTATTGATAAAATTCAAGACAAATATATATATATTGATAAAAAAAGCTTATTAGAAATTGTGGAAGATAGAAATTATTATGAAAATTATAAACCGAGTATCAAAAAAATATTTACACCATTATATGT
>DYWT01000304.1 GCA_020742515.1 Sporosarcina psychrophila | reverse complement strand
AGTCCTTTCCAGACTTTTTAAAAAGATAATGGAAGTATAAGTTTTTCAACCTGGAGCAGTGTCTAGCTACAGGCGCCAGCCGCTCGGAGGCCCACAGGATGTGGGTCACGTAGTGGGGAGGGATTGAACTGCATCCCTCCTTGTTGCCGCAGGACGCGGCGTACTTAGGCTAGGTTCCTTGAAAGCAATCCAGCTAGGAAGGATTGAACTGCATCCTTCCCGGGCAAAGAACGCCACGTCGTGCCTGCAAGGATGCAGGTATGCAGTGGGGAGGGATTAAATTTCATCCCTCCTTGTTGCGACAGGACGTCGCGATCTTAGACTGCCTTCATTTATCGACTTATGCCTGTCGCGTCTAGCAAGCGCCTTACGCTTTTCGGATTGTCTAGCTTCAGGCGCCAGCCGCTCGGGTCATAAGCAATCCAGCTAAGTGGCAAAGAACGCCTCGTCGTGCCTGCAAGGATGCAGGTATGCAGTCGTTGCGACAGGACGTCGCGATCTTAGACTGCCTTCTTTTTATCGACTTATGCCTTTCGCGTCTAGCAAGCGCCTTACGCTTTTCGGATTACCTCAATATCGAGTTGACGTTTTCGTATTCTAAAACAAGATCGTCAAGTGATTGGAAAGTGTAACCTGCTTTCTTAGCGTCTTGGATAAAGGAGGGTAAAGCCTGTGCATTATCAGGTGAAACCGTATGCATTAAAATAACGGCTCCGGGATGTAGCTGCTTCATCAGTTCTCCGTATGCGAAGTCACGGCCTTTGGGTTTATCGGCGTACCAATCAATGAATGCAACCGACCAGAAGATATGCCTGTATCCGAGTTCGTTTCCTTTGGCGAGGACCTTGTCGTTGAACACACCTTCAGGAGGCCTTGTGTAATATGTCCGTTTGAGTCCAGTCACTTCATTCAACAGTTTGTCGAATTTGGTCCATTCCTCTTCCATCCTCTGTGCGGAAAGATTAGCCAGGTTCGGGTGCCCATAAGTGTGATTGCCGATTCCGTGGCCTTCTGCAATCATTCGCTTGACAAGGGGCAGGGCGCTTTTCAAATAATGCCCTGTGAGAAAGAAAGTTGCGGGAGCGTCTTCTTTTTTCAGTGTATCTAAAATGCTTTCCGTATAGCCATTTTCATAGCCGTTATCAAAAGTCAAATAGACAACTTTTTCATCAGGCTTACCTTTATAAATGGCCCCGTGTTTGTCGAGCATTGAATCGAGTGCAGCGCCGGCACTAGGGGGAACGCCCCCGGTAGCTTTTTTAAAGCCCCAATGAAATTCCTCCGCCTTAGCTGAAAATGGATTCAAAACAAAGCCTATCATTACGATAAAAGCCGCCAATAAAATACCCAGACCATGTTTTTTGATCATTAAAAACGCACCTTTCCTTTTTGGGTAGGATGCGCAGATGAAATCGAATTATACGTCTTTTTTATATAAGTCCTTCAATGCGGATTCCAGTGTAGGAAATCTGAATTCAAATCCATTGTTCAGTAACTTTTCTGGTAGGACATGCTGCCCTTCGAGAACGAGTGTGCTTTTTTTGCCAAGCACAGCTTTCATTACGAATGGAGGGACTGGAATCCAGTGTGGCCTATTCAGAACTGAACCGATTGTTTGACCGAAGTATTTCATCCTTTTTGGAAATGGCGAAGTGACGTTTACAGGTCCATTTAAACTCTTGTTGTCGATTGCATACCCAATTGCGCGTGCGACATCCTCAACGTGAACCCAAGATATCCATTGACGGCCCGAACCGATTGTCCCACCTGCAAATAACTTGTATGGCAGTACCATCAGCGGCAATGCTCCATCATCTATCCCGAGAATGACACCGAATCTCATGAAAACTGTACGTATACCTTCTGATTCCACTGATGCCGCTTTCTTTTCCCAATCCGCAACAGTATGACCAAGAAAGTCGTCCGCATAATTCGGAGTTACTTCTGTATAGACATTGTCTTCTGATGCTGGATAGATGCCAATCGCACTAGCATTGACAAGAACAGAAGGTTTTGTTTGTAAGGCGGAAATGATTCGCAACAATTCATCAGTCGCTGTCATTCTACTGTCGTAAATTTGTTTGCGATGTTCAGTAGTCCATCGTCCCTCATTGATCGAGACACCGGCAAGATTGACAAAGGCATCGGCGAATACAATTTCATTTTCTGGCATTACGTCTTTTTGGAGCCACTTCACGTATTTTATACGGCCATCAACTTTACTATCTTTTCTTGATAAAATTATAATTTCGTGTCCTTCACTCAATAAAACGGCCGTTAATTTCTGTCCGACAAACCCGGAACCTCCTGCAATGACAATTTTCATTTTACGACACCCCTATTAAGAATCTATACCCTATATTGAAACTAATTAAGCTGAAGCACAAGGACAGAACATGTATACTAGAAGAAAGTAGGGAGGCGTGGAAAAGATGCCTGTTATTACGAAAATAACACAACAGAAAAAAGATATCGAACGATATAATATTTTCCTGGACGAAAAGTATGCATTTAGTGTCCATGAGTCGGTTCTCGTCAAATTCGGCTTATCAAAAGGAATGTCACTTGAAGACTGGTCGATTGACGAAATGGTCTATGAAGACGAGATTCGGAAAGCGTTCAACCGGGCACTCCATTATCTTGGTTTTAGGATGCGCAGCGAGTTTGAAGTGAAGAAAAAACTGTTGGAATTGGGATATGGAGAAGCAATCGTACTGGAAGCCCTTGTGAAATTGAAAAATCTTGGATTCTTAAATGATGAAACCTATTCAGAAGCACTTCTTCAAACACGAAAAAATTCATCCAGTAAAGGTCCAAAGGCAATTCAGCAAGAGATGCAGAAAAAAGGGGTAGGAAAGGAATTACAACTCAAAGTTCTCGAATCCTATTCGGAAGATGAACAGCTCGAAATCGCAACAAAACTTGCTGAGAAGACAGCGCATGCAAATCGCTCGGCGGTACCAGCACAATTAAAACAAAAAATCCAAAATGCCCTGCTTCGGAAAGGCTATTCATTTGAACTTATCAAACAAGCGCTTGCCAACGTCAATTTTGATCGGGAAGAAGATGAATGGACAGTTATCACTGACTCGATTGGAGAAAAGGCTTGGCGACGGTTCAGTCCGAAATTAAGCGGGCGGGACCTAAGAGACAAAGTGAAACAAGCAATGTACCAAAAAGGTATTCCGTTTGATCGAATCAATCAGTTTATAGATAAAAAGGAGAATGAAGAAGATGGAGAATGAAAAAAAATATAGTGCAATGACAGAACATGAACTACGTACAGAAATCGGACGACTGCGTGAAAAAGCACGCAAAGCCGAACAGCTGGGAATTGTGAATGAGTATGCAGTGTATCAGCGGAAAGTAGTGATGGCACAATCTTATCTAATTGACCCGAAAACTATCGAGCCGGGTGAAATTTATAAGATCGAAGGGGACGAAGGTATGTTTTTTCAAGTCGATTACTTGAAAGGTCGCTTTGCTTGGGGTTATCGATTAGGCGGCGAGCGTGCAGATGAGGCTTTGCCAATCGCAATGTTGAAGTCGGTAAAAGAAGGAAGATGAATTAGAAAAGCATCTGGAGCCTAGACGCTGACCTGAGTAGAAAAAACGTATATTATCTTCATAAGAAAAAGGCTATGGGCAGCAATTACCATCCATAGCCTTCGTGTAAACCCTTTTAAATATGTCGTACACTTTTCTACTTGTCTAGCTCCTCGGGGTCACAAGTCATTTTACTGAGGAGGGATTGAACTACATCCCTCCTAGGAGGCTGAAGTACGGCTCCAATCAAACTGCCTTGTGCCTGAGGGGGCAAGATAACGCCTTCCGCTTTTCTTAAGAATTCGGGATGAAGTTAAGTTTCTTATGCAACTTGTCTTCGGAGAAAATCCAGCCTGTATATGAATTGATGACGTTAAGTTCTTTGTCAACGTGTGCGACCGCAACAAAGGGGTAATATCCCTTACTCCGATAACGCAAATCGATTAGGCGTACTTCGCATATGTCACCGATATTTGTGACAGACCATCTGTAGATGGGAGAAAATGAGGTGAAGGCTTTGAGATTTTTGTCGCTCATCGCCACATCGATTTCAGGAGAAGAAGGCATCGGTTCCCGGTCGAACTGGTCGTAAATGTTAACGGATCTTCCGTAAGCGCGTCCAACGTAATGACAAGTTTCGGAAGAAGCAGCAACTTTCCAATGGAAAAATCGCATTGTAGGAGCAATTATAATTTCAATCGCATCGGGCACCGTATTGAAAACTGCTTTCTTTACTGCTGATTTAACCGCAAAACGCAATAAGTAATAAAAGAAGATTACCACATACATTGTTAAAATCGTAACGACCGGATTTGCACCCATTGCCCAAATAATTAGAGCAATAGCATGCATTACAAAAATTACGGGATCGAAGGTATTAATGACGCCGATAGCGACCCACTTATTGGAGAACGGGCGTAATGCCTGTGTTCCATAGGAATTAAAAATGTCGACAAAAACATGCAGAAAGACGGCGAGAAATGCCCAAGCCCAGACATGTATGAAATTGGCTTCAGGGACTATAAGCGACATAAGTACTGTAATGAGAAGCGGCCATAATAACACCGCGGGAATAGAATGTGTGATTCCTCTATGATGCCGTATATAGACCGCATTATTTCTTAGTTTTAATACAGTATCGACATCTGGGATAAGTGAGCCGACAATGACACTAGCTACGACCGCACTCATTGTCGCATTATCGGTTAAAACGACAGGATCCGCCAATGCCAGACCTCCAAGTGCTATACCCATGACAATATGAGTTCCAGTATCCAAATGATCACTCCTTTTGCTTGAACAGTCATGCCAAGCACTGGATTGACTTTTTTTAAGCCATATACATATCAATACCCTTTTATGCTCAATGATAAGCATATGCGATAAGGAGGAAATGATGCAAATAATAGTGAAGAAAGACGAATTTCGCGAAGCTCTTCTTTCTTGGTATCGGCGAGAAAAAAGAGACTTGCCATGGCGGAGAACGTCGAATCCATATTACATTTGGGTATCGGAAGTAATGCTTCAACAAACGAGGGTAGATACGGTTATCCCTTATTATGAGCGCTTTATCGAAAAATTTCCGACGATGGATACACTTGCGGAAGCGGAAGAAAATGATTTATTGAAAATGTGGGAAGGGCTCGGTTACTATTCACGTGTTAGAAACTTACAAGCAGGTGTAAGAGAAGTCGTGTCGAACTACGGCGGAGAAGTACCTTCTAATCGGACAGAGATTTCCACATTAAAAGGCGTTGGTCCGTATACTGCAGGGGCAGTTCTCAGTATTGCCTATGGAGTTCCCGAGCATGCCATAGATGGTAATGTTATGCGCGTCATTTCTAGGTTGCTTCTTATAGAAGAAGATATTGCTATACCGCGTACAAAAAAGATTTTCGAAGCAGTTGTCATGGATTTGATTGACAAAGAAGATCCATCTTCGTTTAATCAAGGACTGATGGAACTTGGGGCGACAATCTGTACACCAAAACCAAGATGTCTTCTGTGTCCGGTTCGAGACTTTTGTTTAGCTTTTCATGAAGGCAGGCAAGAGGAATTACCTGTAAAAACGAAGAAAACGAAGATGAAAATTATACCTGTTGTGTCATTTGCAATTCGAAATCAACAAGGTGAGTGGTTGCTACGGCAAAGACCTGAAAAAGGTTTGCTTGCTAGTATGTGGGAGTTTCCAATGGTTGAGCCGGCGGAAAATAACACACCGCAGGAAATGGCCCGCGAACATTTCGGTATCGAACTAAAGGATGTAGTTGATATACTGTCTTTCAAACACATCTTTTCCCATTTGACATGGGAGATGAAAAATTTTGAAGCACGGATTGAAAAAGTGGATACAATACCAGCAGGCTATCGTTTTTTCACGCATGAAGAAGTCGAAGCGTTGCCCAAACCTGTTCCGGTATTAAAAATTTGGGATGAACTTAAACAAGGGGGAACAACAAAATGATTGAAAATAAAGTAGCAATGGTGACAGGAAGTTCCAGAGGGTTAGGAAAAGCACTAGCGATTGAATTGGCGAAGCAAGGCTACGATATTGTGGTCAACTATGCAAGGAGTCGTTCTGCAGCTGAAGAAACAGTAAAAGAAATCGAAGCGCTGGGCAGAAGAGCAATTATGATTCGTGCAAATGTTGGTGATGTTAAAAAGCTTCGTACGATGTTTGAAGAAGTGAAAGAGGAGTTCGGACGTTTAGACGTATTTGTATCGAACGCGGCATCAGGCGTTTTGCGTCCAGTTATGGAACTGGAAGAAACACACTGGGACTGGACGATGAACATTAACGCAAAAGCGATGCTATTCGGTGCACAGGAAGCTGCAAAATTGATGGACAAAGGCGGTAAAATCCTCGGAGTAAGTTCGCTGGGCTCTATTCGTTATCTTGAAAATTACACGACAGTTGGCGTTTCAAAAGCCGCAATCGAGTCGATTACACGTTATCTTGCCGTTGAACTGGCACCAATGGGAATTGCGGTTAATACTGTTTCGGGCGGTGCACTTGATACAGAAGCGTTAAAACATTTCCCAAATCGCGAAGAGTTACTTGAGGATGCACGTATTAATACACCTGCGGGCCGCATGGTTGAAATTGATGACATGGTGAAAACGGCGATGTTCCTTATCTCGGACGACTCTGATATGATTCGCGGGCAAACGATTATCGTCGATGGAGGACGTTCAATTTTGTTGTAAAGTTTTCCAATGGAATAAAAAACGTCACTGTGGATATCATAGTTAGCACGGAGGTGAAAATCCATTGGCTAAAAACAACCCGAATCAAACTGATGTGAACCAAGTAAGAAAACAGAACCAAAAATCACAACAACAAAACCAAAATGCGATGACTGAAGAGTACGGTTCCGAAACTGATGTAAATCAGGTTAGGAAACAAAACCAGCAATCACAGCAGAACATGCACAACCAAAACCAAAACCAAAATGCGATGACTGAGGAGTTTGGTTCCGAAACTGATGTAAATCAAGTTAGGAAACAAAACCAACAATCCGAAGCGAACAAAAGAAATGCTTCAGGACAGCGCGCGAATCAGTTCGAAAACGGTTCAAAGTAAGTAAGTGGATGGATACCACCGGCCGGCAGGAGCATTACGCTTCTGCCGGTTTTTTCATACCAATAAATGAAGCCGTGATTGGAAATAAAAGTTGAAAGGTTTCAAATAATACAGTTCTGTTGGTATAATGATGAAATAATAATGGCTTCGAAATTTTCCGGCAACCAAAAGGTGGGTTAATCATGACGATTGCTACAGAAGGGGAAACGATACAAGTACATAGTTATAAACATAATGGTAAGATCCATCGGGTTTGGCAGGAAACTGTAGTGCTGAAAGGAACGCGTAATATTGTCATTGGTGCGAATGAACGGACGCTAGTTACAGAATCGGACGGGCGCACATGGCTGACGCGTGAACCATCCATCTGCTATTTTCACGCAGAACATTGGTTCAATATTATTTGTATGTTAAGAGAAGATGGTGTTTATTATTACATCAACATGAGCTCGCCTTTCGTCTATGATAATAAATCGTTGAAGTACATCGATTATGATCTTGATGTGAAAGTGTTCCCTGATATGAGTTATATGATTCTGGATGAGGATGAGTATGCTGATCATAGGAAACAGATGGGCTACCCCGACGTTATCGACCAGATTTTGCAAAAGAATTTGGATACGTTGCTGGGATGGATTAAACAGCGCAGGGGTCCGTTCGCTCCCGACTTCATTGAAGTGTGGACATCAAGATATGAGTTTTACAAGCAGGTCAAGAACAGTAAGTGAAAAGCCTGATCGTGTCTGCAAGGATGCAGGTATGGTAGTAGGGAGGGATTGAATTACATCCCTCCTTGTTGCGACAGGACGTCGCGATCTTAGACTGCCTTCCTTTGTCACTTATGTCTGTCGCGAAAGATCGCGGCAGGCTTTTTCTATAGGAGGTACAAAGATGGGTGACAGTATAAAGCGCTATATGAAGTTTGTTAAGCCATACAATTGGCTCATTTTACTGACGATACTTATCGGCATTGTGAAATTTGCAATTCCACTATTCATTCCTCTATTGATGAAAATTGTCATCGATAACATTATCGGATCGGATACACTTACAGCGGCAGAAATGACGCGACAATTATTTTATTGGCTTGGCGGGACGGTTCTTGTATTCTTCATCATCCGGCCGCCGGTTGAATATTACCGCCAATATTATGCCCAATATGTGAGCAATAAAATATTGTACGATATCCGGAAAGAATTATATTCGCATCTGCAAAAGCTGAGTCTCAGCTATTATTCAAATACACGGGCGGGCGAAATTATTTCGCGGGTCATAAATGACGTGGAACAAACGAAGAACTTCGTTATGATCGGTCTGATGAATGTCTGGCTTGACCTCGCAACTATCATCATCGCAGTCACTATCATGCTGACAATGGATGTTCCGCTGACATTGGTCACACTCCTTGCATTCCCTTTTTATGCGTACAGTGTGAAGCACTTTTTCGGGAAGCTGCGAGAATTGACGGGGAAGCGTTCCCAAGCACTTGCAGATGTGCAAAGCTACCTGCATGAACGAGTTGCGGGTGTAAGTGTCATTAAAAGTTTTGCGCTTGAAGAAGAGGAGCAAGAACGTTTCAATAAGACGAATGGTAATTTTCTTGAGAAAGCAATTGATCATACAAAATGGAATGCGAAAGCGTTTGCTGTCGTTAATACGATTACCGATGTTGCACCGCTCCTCGTCCTTGCATACGCAGGCTATCAGGTCATCAATAATGATTTGTCTGTCGGAACGATGGTTGCGTTTATCGCCTATATTGATAGGGTGTACAATCCGCTGCGCAGACTTGTCAACGCATCGACCACCCTTACACAGTCTTTTGCGTCAATGGATCGGGTCTTCGATTTGATGGAACAGGAGTATGATATTACAAACAAATCGGGTGCACTTGCACTTCCTCCAATCGAAGGAGAAATTGAATTTGACAATGTAAGCTTTACGTATGAAGAAGAGGGAGAAAAGGTCTTGAATGGCATAAATTTCACCGTGAAACCAGGCGAAACAGTCGCATTTGTTGGCATGAGCGGTGGAGGAAAGTCGACAATCGTTGGCCTGATACCTCGTTTCCACGATGTGACAGGCGGTGCTGTACGTGTCGATGGTCATGATTTGCGCGACGTCAATATAAAATCACTGCGCGAACAGATAGGGATTGTTTTGCAAGATACAATATTGTTCAGTGATTCTGTGAAGAGTAATATAATGATGGGGAAATCGGATGCAACAGATGAAGAAGTGATTGCTGCTGCAAAAGCGGCGAATGCACATGATTTCATCGAGTCATTGCCCCTTGGCTACGATACAAAAGTAGGGGAACGCGGGGTTAAATTATCGGGTGGTCAAAAACAGCGAATTGCAATTGCACGTGTTTTTTTGAAAAACCCGCCGCTCCTTATTTTAGATGAAGCAACATCAGCGCTAGATCTTGAAAGTGAAGCGCTTATTCAAGAGTCTCTTGAAAGACTTGCGAATGAGCGAACAACACTTATCGTTGCCCACCGTTTGTCGACAATTACACATGCGGATAAAATTTTTGTCATTGATTCCGGTGAACTCAAGGAAATGGGAACACATGAGCAATTGATGGATTTGCAAGGAATTTACTACGGCCTGTTTCAAGTGCAAATACTTGGAAATTAAGAATCAAGAATGTTGAAGTGTTAAATATGTGTGAAAACTGAATCGAGAAATCCTGAAAGCGACGTAGCATAATTTAAGGAAATCTTTACTTCGGCTTATATACCTATATAATAATTAGGTTGGAGTTTAGAGCATTCTATCGCCCATCAGAACGATTGCGAGCAGAATGACAAGGATTTAAAATAGATGGAGGGATTTTCATGGGGAAAATAAAGTCTTGGCCATTAGCCTTGATATTGATTGTAGCCCTTGCGACGATGCTTGGGGCATGTTCATCGTCAGAAGTGGACGATGAGATTGTGCAAGAAAGTGCAAAGAAAATATTAGTTTACGGACATAGCGGAAATTCAGAGTCATTAGACCCGGCTTTAGCGAAGGAAGGGGATTCATTCCATGTTAGTGTCAATATGTATGAGACACTTGTGGATCTTGATGAGCAAGGTGCAACTGTCGTGCCTGGTTTAGCAGAGAAGTGGGAGTCTAGTGATGACGGTTTGACGCATACGTTCAAGTTACGAAAAGATGTTAAATTCCATGATGGCACAGATTTTAATGCAGATGCTGTTGTGAAGAACTTTGAACGCTGGATTAACGGGAATGCAGAAGAGTTCCCTTATTACGGATCGGTATTCGGTGGTTTCAAAGAGGATGAAAATCACCTTATTGAATCAGTGGTGGCTGACAGCGATGATACTGTAACGATTAAGTTAAATCACCCGCAAGCTTCATTCTTAAAAAATCTTACGATGAGCCCATTTTCGATTGTCAGCATGCCGGTATTGGAAGCAGGGGAGGAACAATTAGAAAACATTCCTGTCGGAACGGGGCCTTTCCGATTTGGAGAGGGGAACCCGAATGAAGCAATTACAGTTGTGAGATTCGAAGATTATTGGCAAGAAGGGCTGCCGAAGCTTGACAAAGTTATCTTCAAATCAATCCCTAACAACACTGCGCGATTGAATGCATTAATCGCTGGGGATATCGATTTAGCTGATAGTATTAATCCGACAGATCGAATGAAAGTGGCTGACGATGCCGACTTACAATTTATAGAACGTCCACTTATCGACACTCTTTATGAAGATGCTCCATCCATTCCTGATGCTGACTCAACGCCACTCTTAGGAGCGACGAAATATTTGTTGGATTTCTTACCGCAGCCAACAGGTTTTGATAGGTTGTCAAAAGTGAAATTCGAACTACCAATAGAAGAGTGAAAAAGCTATCCGATTAACCGGGGTTCCCTGGTTAGCGGATAGCTTTTTTTCTGTTGGAAATTAAAACCTCTCATACTGTAAATGGCGAACATATGGATAGATTACCGACGCCATACAAGGTCAGCCTAAGTGGATTCAAAGCACTTCTTTCTTTCAATTTAGATCCGGATAATTTTTTGTATCAAGCAGTAGGACTCTGCCATTATAAGAATATATGAAAATAGTATTGCATTTATTCCGTATAATCGTATAATAAAGAACAGAATATTAATTCTGAAAAGTTTAGTTAATTAATTGAGTGATTAAGAAAAAGGGTGATCTGATGGACGAAAGGAAGACGGTTCTCCAAGTAAAAGATTTACAGACGACCTTCTTTACCGATTCTGGGAAAATACCGGCTGTGGATCATATTGACTTTCACTTGAGTGAAGGAGAAATCCTTGGAATTGTCGGAGAATCCGGCTGTGGGAAAAGTGTCACATCCCTATCGATAATGGGACTGGTTCCACAACCTCCCGGGAAAGTTGTCGGAGGAGAAATATTATTTGAGGATAAAGACTTACTAACCATGAATGAAAAACAAATGCGGCAAATTCGTGGAAATGATATTGCGATGATTTTTCAAGAGCCCATGACATCATTGAATCCGTTATTTTCAATTGGCAATCAAATGACGGAAGCGGTACTTATTCACGAAAAAGGCTGGTCCAAGAAAAAGGCTTCAGAGAAAGCGATTGAGATGTTGAAACTCGTTGGGTTACCTCGCGCAGAGGAAATGATGAGAGACTATCCGCATCAATTGTCAGGCGGAATGCGACAACGGGTAATGATTGCGATGGCACTTGTCTGCGATCCGAAAGTGCTTATAGCTGACGAACCGACGACTGCTCTCGATGTAACGATTCAAGCTCAAATATTGAAGTTGATGCGGGAGTTAAATACAAGATTGAATACGGCTGTTCTTCTCATAACCCATGATTTGGGTGTTGTTGCGGAAACATGTGAACGTGTAATTGTCATGTATGCCGGACAAATTATTGAAGAAGCCTCCGTTAAGATGATCTTTGATGACCCGCAGCATCCTTACACAAAAGGGTTGATTCAATCGGTTCCTGACATGCGCTATAAAAAGGAACGGCTCTATTCCATTCCAGGTAGCGTGCCGAAACCCGGTTCGATTCAACAAGGTTGCAGATTTGCAGCGAGATGCGAGTTTGCATTCGATCGTTGTCTAACAGAAAACCCTGAACTATACGAAACATCAGCTCTTCATCAGACTCGATGCTTCCTATATGACAGAGAAGGGGTGGAACAGCATGACAACAAAGCCCTTATTGGAAGTTGAAGGTTTGAAAAAGTATTTCCCAGTAAAAAAGGGGATTCTTGGCAGAACAGTCGGGTATGTCAAAGCGGTGGATGACGTGTCATTCTACGTGAATGAAGGGGAAACACTCGGCATAGTCGGTGAATCTGGATGCGGTAAATCGACAACAGGTCGGATGCTCATGCGGCTTCTTGAACCGACCGAAGGAAAAGTAGAGTTTGACGGAAAAGATTTGACGTCCTTATCTACTGGGGAAATGCGAAAAACAAGACGTGATATTCAAATGGTATTCCAAGATCCATACGCATCACTGAATCCACGTCATACGATTGAAAAGATATTAGAAGAGCCGCTTATTGTACATGGTATTGATAATGCGAAAGAGCGGAAAAAGAAAGTACGTGAATTCCTTGAAATTGTCGGGCTAAGCGCTTATCATGCGAAGCGCTATCCGCACCAGTTTAGTGGGGGACAAAGGCAACGAATCGGGATCGCACGAGCGTTAATGACAAATCCGAAACTCATAATCGCTGATGAGCCTGTTTCGGCTCTTGATGTGTCAATTCAGTCCCAAGTACTAAATTTGATGCAAGACTTGCAGAAGGAATTTAACCTTACCTATATCTTCATTGCTCACGATCTTGGGGTCGTCCGTCATATAAGCGATCGAGTCGGTGTCATGTATCTTGGTAGGATGGTAGAAATGGCGGACAGCGAGCAGCTCTATGCGAAACCGCTTCATCCGTATACGCAAGCATTATTGTCAGCGGTTCCAGTACCTGATCCAGACTTCAAGAAAGAGCAAATACTTCTTGAAGGGGATATTCCAAACCCGGCGAATCCTCCTAGCGGCTGTACGTTTCATACGCGCTGTCCGTATAAGATGGATATTTGCACAAAAGTTACACCAAGGCTTTTCGAGCATGATTCTGGTCATTCTGTCGCCTGTCACCTTTATAGTGGCCAGGTAGACAATGATATAAAACAGTTGGAGGGGTCTTTATGAGGAAAAAGAAGTTAGGCTTTTTAGCACTAATGTTGCTTCTCGTTCTTTCGACAGCACTAGCCGCTTGTGGGTCAGATGCTGGCGATGGCAAGAAGGAAGACGGCAAAAAGGAAGGTACTAAAACTGAAGACGGTAAAAATGTGCAAGATACATTAGTATTTGGGCGCGGTGGAGATTCAACTTCACTCGATCCATCAAGAGTAACTGAAGGTGAATCCTTCAAAGTTACGGTCAACCTTTACGAAACGCTTCTAAATTTTGGGGCGCAGGACACGACGATTAATGCAGGACTTGCAACGGAATGGGAGCCAAGTGAAGACGGTTTAACATATACGTTTAAACTGCGTGAAGGCGTAAAATTCCATGATGGAACGGACTTCAATGCTGAAGCAGTTGTCAAAAACTTCGAGCGCTGGGCAAATGGGGATGCAGAAACATTCCCATACTATAACTCGATGTTCGGTGGTTTCAAAGGTGATGAAGGACATGTTATTGATTCAGTTACAGCAGATGGTGAAAATACAGTCCTAATAAAATTAACACGTCCACAAGCACCATTCCTTAAAAATATTGCAATGAGCATGTTTGCAATTGCAAGCCCGACTGCATTTGAAAAAGGCGATGATGAATTCGAAAGAAATCCCGTAGGAACTGGTCCATTCAAGTTTGTTGACTGGAAACCGAATGATACAATCACAATTGAAAAATTCGATGACTACTGGGATGAAGGACTACCAAAACTTGAGAGGGTTATCTTCCGTTCAATTCCTGACAACTCTACACGTTTGAATGAATTGTTGTCTGGAGCCATCGAACTTGCAGATGGCATTAATCCATCAGACGGCACAACAATTGAAGACAATGAAGAACTTCAATTGTTTGAACGTCCATCTATGAACGTAGGTTATTTAGGTCTTACAGTAACACGCCCTCCTTTCGATAAAAAAGAAGTGCGTCAAGCGATCAACTATGCAATCGACAAACAATCAATTATTGACTCATTCTTCGAGGGACGTGCGGATGTCGCGAAAAACCCGATGCCGTCATCCATTTCAGGCTATAACGATGATATAGAAGGATATGAATACAATCCTGAAAAAGCGAAAGAACTTCTAAAATCAGTAGGACTTGAAGACGGTTTCGAGATGGAGCTATGGGCAATGCCAGTACCACGTCCATATATGCCAGATGGTAAAAAAGTTGCTGAAGTAATTCAGAAAAACCTTGCGGATATAGGAATTACTGCAAAAATTGTTTCACATGAATGGGCAACTTATCTTGAACTTGCAGAAAAAGGGGATGCAGATGCGTTTATGCTCGGTTGGACTGGGGATAACGGAGATGCGGATAACTTCCTATACGTCTTGCTAGACGAAGACAATATCGGTAGCAATAACTATACGTACTATAAGAACGACAAACTGCATGACATCTTTATCGCAGCACAAACTGAAGTCGATGAAGAGAAACGAAATGAATTGTACAAAGAAGCACAGGTTATTATTCATGAAGACGCACCTTGGGTACCACTTGCTCACTCAACTCCACTTCTAGGAGGAGCTAAAAATCTATCAGGTTTCGAACCGCACCCAACTGGGTCTGATTTACTTTCGAAAGTAGAATTCAAGTAACAGATTGCTAGAGATGAACAGAAAGGGAGAGGTCTTTCGGATTTCTCCCTTTTCCCTTTCATTTGATGGATACATACAAGTTGATTGTAAAGTTGGAGAGGTGAAAAATTATGCTGAGCTACATTGGAAAAAGATTACTGCAACTCATTCCTGTCCTGCTTGGAATGACGTTTATCGTATTCATGATCGTCCGTGCAATCCCGGGTAATCCTGCGCAAATTATACTTGGGCAGCAGGCGACTAAAGAAGCAGTCGAAGCGCTGACGGTAAAGCTTGGTTTGGATAACCCTTGGTATATTCAGTATTTCAAATACCTAGGTGATCTTTTCAAAGGGGATCTGGGAGAGTCGATGAGAACCCGAGCTCCTGTATCAGATGAAATATGGCCTTATTTAGCCGCTACGTTTGAATTGGCGCTATTTGCTATTGTTATTGCAGTTATTATCGGTATCAATGCAGGAATTATCTCAGCGTGGTTCCAAAACTCATGGTTTGACTATACGGCGATGATTTTAGCACTTGTTGGCGTGTCTATGCCTATCTTCTGGCTTGGTCTTATGGGGCAATGGGTTTTTGCCGTAGAAAATCCATGGTTGCCGGCTGGAGGGCGAGAGGAAGTACGCGATCCCATCAACGCCATAACAAATCTTTATGTCCTCGATACAATTATCCAAGGACGTTTTGATCAGTTATGGCAAGTTTTCCGTCACCTTATTTTACCTGGACTGGCATTGGCGACAATTCCGATGGCAATTATCGCGCGGATGACCCGTTCAAGTATGCTCGAAGTAATGCGTTCTGATTATATTCGTACCGCTCGGGCAAAAGGACAGAAAATGTTTTGGGTAGTTTATAAGCATGCGCTTAAAAACGCTATCATTCCAGTGTTAACAATTATTGGACTGCAAATGGGGATGTTACTCGGCGGTGCGATTTTGACAGAGACAATTTTTTCTTGGCCTGGCGTGGGACGTTATATTTACGATGCCATTGGATACCGAGATTATCCGGTCATACAGTCAGCGATTCTAATTGTAGCGCTCTTCTTTGTTATGATTAATTTGCTTGTAGACTTGCTCTACAGTCTGATAGATCCGAGGATTAAATATGATTAAGGAAGGGGGAAGCACTTATGTCTGAATTTGTACCTAAAGCTGATGGGATCGCGAAAAATAAAATTAAAAAAACCGCAGGACCTTGGCGTGAAGCTTGGAATGGCTTTAAAAAGAGTAAAGTGGCAGTTGTTGGTATGGGCATTGTTTTATTCTTTATCTTGCTGGCGGGATTCGGTTTTCTAGCGGAACAAGGTTATCTCGGACCAAACATTGGGCTAGAGGGCATTAACGATCAAAAATTAACGGACCGGCTTCTCCCTCCTTCAAGCGAATATTGGTTTGGAACTGATGACCTTGGAAGGGACATTTTTTCTAGAATTATCCATGGAGCCCGGATTTCGCTATGGGTTGGATTCTTTTCTGTTATCGGATCGGTGGTTGTAGGAAGTGCATTGGGTATTGTAGCAGGTTATTATGGCAGATGGGTTGATACGATTATTTCACGTGTATTCGACATTATGCTGGCGTTTCCTTCCATCTTACTGGCCATTGCAATTGTTTCCGTACTTGGTCCGAATCTGCAAAATGCGCTTATCGCAATCGCAGTGATTAATGTTCCGAATTTCGGGAGGCTCATACGTTCAAAAGTATTGAGTATTAAAGAAGATGAATATATTACTGCCGCTAAAGGAATCGGAATGAAAGATGCAAGGATTCTGTTTTCCCACATCTTACCGAACTCTATGGCACCGGTAATTGTTCAAGGAACGCTTGCAATTGCAACGGCAATCCTCGAAGCAGCTGCACTCGGATTTTTGGGGCTTGGTGCACAAGCGCCGATGCCAGAGTGGGGTAAAATGTTAGCGGATTCAAAAAATTACCTCCATTCAGCGCCGTGGACAATGATTTTCCCGGGTATCGCAATTATGCTCACCGTACTGGGCTTTAACTTAATGGGTGATGGTTTACGTGATGCACTTGATCCTAAGATGAAAAGCTAAGTATGAAAACGCCCTACACCCCGCTTAATTCATCGGAGTGTAGGGCGTTTTTCATAGATAAGAAAGTATAAGTTTTTGAACCTAGGCAATGTCTAGCTCTAACGCCTAGCCCCTCGGGTCATAAGCAATCCAGCTATGTGGCAAAGACCGCCACGTCGCTGGATCGACTTATGCCTGTCGGGTCTACCGAGGCGTTTGCGCTTTTCTTAATAGATTTCATCTGTCAGTTTCGAATTCACTTTATTATTATGATACTTCTGGAATAGAACAATCAGCTTATCAAAATGTTCAAGTTGTTCTTCATAATTAAAGATGGATGACAGGATGTGAAGAAGATGATAAGCGGAAAATTCCTCTTCTTCTTTCGTGAGAGCAATTTCCTTTGCAAATATCTCCATCACTTCATGACGCTGGATGTATTCTTCATTCGGACTGGTACTTGCTGCGTCGGACTTCAGTTTCCCAACAAATTTCAGGTGCAGCTGTTCATGATAGGTGAGGAGTGCATCAAGACGTTCTTGCACCATCATCCTAAACTGTTCTGGCAAATCAATCAGTTCATTCTCAAACTGATGAAGTTTTCTCAGTACATCGTAACTGCTTCTTGAAGTAGCAACCATCTGTCTATAAACGACCAGTTTTCTTGCTTTGTTTCTTGTGTTTTTTTTGAAGTAGCTTCGTTCTTCTTTAAATAGCGTATAGAGTTGGTCGACCTGCACAAGGCGTTCCTTCAATTTATTCAATGACTTTTTTGTTGCAATATGTTCGGATGCCTGTCTTCCAGCTAGGCGGGTCCAACGGATGATTTCGTCTTGTGCCTGATGAATAGATTCAAATAATTTTGTTTCATATTTCGGAGGCATGAACAGCAAGTTAACAACGAAGGCGGCAAGAATACCAACAATCATCGTCAAAAATCTGAGCAATGCAAATGACAGGAAATCATCGCCCTTGATTTCCATGATGGCAATCATCACTACGAGAGCCATTGAAATCGATTTTTCAAGACCTAATTTAATCATAATCAATATAATAATGACTGCGGCAAGTCCTATGAAAACTAGCTGATTACCAAATAGGAGAACGAATAAAACCGCGACGACTGCACCAATCACATTACCTTGAATCTGTTCGATAATTGTTAAATAAGATCGATAGATGGAAGGTTGGATCGCAAAGATAGCTGCGATACCTGCAAATAATGGGTGCGGCAATTGTAAAGCTTCTGCTAGGAACAATGCGAACACAATCGCAATGCCCGTTTTAAAAATGCGGGCACCAAGTATCATGAGTTTTATCCTTTCGTTAAAGCTATTTTTCGCTACTGTACCTTAACTTTTCGGTACGGTCAACTGTTTACGAGAGTTGCAAGCTCTTTGAATGATTTATCGACTGCAACGAGTGTATCCTCAACATCTTTTTCAGTATGGGCAGTTGTTAAAAACCAAGCTTCATACTTAGATGGAGCAAGATTAATACCGTTTTTCAACATCAGTTTAAAGAACTTCGCGAATACTTCGCCGTCCGTTGCTTCAGCTTGGTCGTAGTTTTCTACTTTAACGTCTGTAAAGAATAGCGTGAGAGCTCCTCCGAGACGGTTTGTTGTCAATGTGATTCCATGCTCTTTTGCGGATTTCAAAATGCCCTCTTCAAGAAGCGCACCCAGGCGATCCATTTCTTCGTAGATACCAGGCGTTTGAAGCACTTCAAGAAGGGCGATGCCTGCTAGCATAGAAGCTGGATTTCCTGCCATTGTCCCGGCTTGATAAGCAGGACCGAGTGGAGCAACTTGTTCCATTATCTCCTTTTTACCGCCATAACCGCCAATTGGTAAACCGCCGCCAATGATTTTCCCGAATGCAGTAAGGTCCGGTGTTAAACCGAGCAAATCCTGTGCGCCGCCGTAATGGAAACGGAATGCAGTAATCACTTCATCATAAACAATCAGTGCCCCTTTATCGGCAGCTAGCTTATGGACAAGTGGCAGGAACCCTTCTTTAGGCTCGACAATACCGAAGTTACCAACGATTGGCTCGACAAGAATGCATGCAATTTGGTCTCCCCATTTATCCATTGCTTCCTTATAAGCTTCCGGATTATTGAAAGGAATCGTAATCACTTCTTTTGCGATTGATTCCGGAACACCTGCTGAATCCGGGGTCCCAAGTGTTGCAGGACCGGAACCGGCTGCGACAAGCACAAGATCCGAATGGCCATGGTAGCAACCCGCGAACTTCATGATTTTTGTCCGACCAGTGTATGCGCGTGAAACACGGATAGTTGTCATCACCGCTTCAGTCCCGGAGTTTACAAACCGGACTTTATCCATGCCGGGCATTGCTTCTTTCAACATTTTC
This sequence comes from Sporosarcina psychrophila, assembly GCA_020742515.1. Lineage (GTDB taxonomy): Bacteria > Bacillota > Bacilli > Bacillales_A > Planococcaceae > Sporosarcina > Sporosarcina psychrophila_B. The sequence continues at coordinate 4,360 of DYWT01000304.1, read as the reverse complement.
GCAAACTTTACTTCATGTCGAGTAGGCGTTCCGTATAATAGTCCAGTCTGTGCGGCTTTAACGATTGCTTCTGTGATATGGGGGTGAGCGTGACCGGTAATGATTGGCCCGTATGCTGCAAGGTAGTCAATGTACTTATTGCCGTCGACATCCCAGAAGTAGGCACCCTCTGCACGTTCCATTACTGTAGGGGCACCGCCGCCGACTGCATGGTATCCTCTTGACGGGCTATTTACCCCTCCTACGATATGTTCACAAGCTTCATTATAGATTTTTTCTGAGTTCGTTCTATTCATTATTAATTCCCCCGTTCAATTTATTACTCTCTCTATTCTAAACAAATTGGCGCAGATAGCCAAAGAAATTGAAACTGAAGTACTTGTTCTGTACGATTAAAAGAAAAGAACATATTGGAGGAATAGACAATGACGACACTTGAAGGTATGCAAGCACCTGAATTTTCATTGCCAAAAGAGAATGGGGAAATGATTTCATTAAAAGATTTTGCCGGTGAAAAGTATGTTCTTCTTTATTTTTATCCAAAAGATTCGACACCTGGATGCACGACACAAGCTTGCGATTTCCGTGATGCCTACGCAGATTTCAGTAAATTGAATGCAGTAGTGCTTGGAGTAAGTCCGGATAGCGGAGCTTCACATGGTAAATTTATTGAAAAGCATGGTTTACCATTTTCTTTGCTCGTGGATGAAGAACACATAGTCGCTGAAAAATACGGCGTCTGGAAGTTGAAAAAGATGTTTGGTAAGGAATATATGGGAATTGAGCGTTCCACATTCTTGATTGATCCAACGGGGACTGTCGTGAAGGAATGGCGCAAAGTCAAAGTGAAAGGTCATATTGAGGAAGCGCTGGCAACACTAGAACAACTTACGAAGTCATAAGGGGGAATGGGGAATGGAAGTATTATTCACATTTGATATGAAGAAACATCAGGAAGATGGGCTCCACACGAAGTTTCCGGGAGTGGTGTTTCATTTCAATAAGAAACCGCAAGATCCGGAAATCCAGAAAGTAACGATTATCGTGTCATATGGCAGTGATATAGATGCCGCATTGCTGGAACGGGCAAAGTCGCTGGAATGGATTATGGTTGCATCAGCAGGTGTTGAAAAAATGCCACTGACCGAAATTGCTGAACGTAACATCACTGTGACGAATGTACGCGGTATTCATAAAACACCGATGGCTGAATCGGTTCTCGCACATATATTGTCACTGCAGCGATCATTGCCGCTCATTTACGATAGACAGAGGGCGAAAGAATGGGTTCGAAAAGTGGGTTCGATTGAGTTAAAAGGGTCGACTGCCCTAATTTTGGGGCCTGGTGCAATCGGCTCTGAAATTGGCCGGCTTCTTCAAGCGTTCGATGTTACAACAATAGGTTGTAATCGATCTGGCAGGGAAAGCGAATGGATGGATGAGACAATTAGGTTTGAAGCTTTGGGGGAGAGATTGGGAGAAGCTGATTTTGTCATATCTGTTTTACCGAGTACTGCAGAGACAAAAGGGCTGATCACCGAAAAGCATTTCAAGGCGATGAAGGAGAACGCTGTCTTTATGAACTTTGGTCGAGGAGACCTTTTTGAAGAGGCAATCCTGATAGCTGCATTGAAAAAAGATGAAATCAGACATGCGGTGCTTGATGTATTCGAAACGGAACCGCTGCCTGTTGACAATGAATTATGGACACTTCCGAATTGCACGGTGTCACCGCATGTATCAAGTCTTTCGGGAAAGTATGTTGAAAGGGCACTCGTCATATTTGAAGAAAATCTGGAGAAGTGGCTAAAAGGCGAACAGAATCTTGTAAACTCGATTAACGTGGAGCTTGGCTACTGACTGTATCAAGTTAAATAGACATAAATGAAGTTGTTTACACAGCACTTTAGTTGACATATGCCCTCATTTTTAAGTACACTAATGATAATAATTATAAAGTGAGAATCTTTATGGATTGAGGTGCATAGCGATGTCTGAAGTGAAATTGAAAGATACGCTGGACACATTGAAAAAAAGTGGTGTTCGAATTACGCCACAAAGGCATGCGATTTTAGAGTACCTTATTTCTTCTGAGTCACATCCCACGGCTGATGATATATATAAAGCACTTGAAAGTGATTTTCCCAATATGAGCGTTGCAACAGTATATAATAACCTTCGTGTATTCCGAAATGCAGGACTCATCAAGGAACTTACTTATGGAGATGCTTCGAGCCGTTTCGATTTTGTGACACATGATCATTATCATATTATCTGTGACCAATGTGGAACGATTGTTGATTTTCATCATCCTGGACTTGAAGAGGTTGAACGTTTAGCTTCTCATGTGACAGGCTTTGAAGTGAACTCCCACCGTCTAGAAGTGTATGGTACATGCCCGACATGTGCTTCACGCGCAACGAATGTTAATTAAAAAAAGCGTCCGATACTCCTTCTAATGAAGGTTGTACCGGATGCTTTTTTATTCTTTGGAATCTTCTTTTGCAATAACAGTTTTGTTCTTTGTTCTATTATATGATTCGTCAAACTCTTTACCTTCTAATGAAGGATCAAGCGTAAGTGGTTCTCGGCAATGTCCGCACATGTCGACGCGTCCAAGCATTTTCGTTTGTTTCCCACAACTTGGACAGACGATTTGAACGGCTCGCGTGGATAGAGACCCAATCCATGCATAAACGATTGTACTGCCCAGAATGGCAAGAACGCCAAGAAACATGAATATGAGCATAACAATCTCGTATTTTCTGAAGAAAATCCCGATATACATAATGACGACCCCGGCAAATATTAAAGCAAGGGCGAATGACCGAATCCTATTTATCTTATTTTTATAGGGCTTCATCCAACGTACCTCCTTGATATATCCTCAATTACTATATCATATATTCCGTTTTCTACGTTATTTAACCTTCTTGAATAAAGGATTTCCTTCCTTCTTCGTCGAAAAGAAATGACAGGGAGGTGTGTTAGTGGAACAGGTACTAAGACCAATTTATCAGGAACGGGCAAGTTTTCCGGAGACTCTTGGCGTCATTCTTGTAGAAAAGAGAGGGAAAGAGGATCCGATTACAGATACATTCGATTCGATCCTCCTCATCATTACCGCCGACGATGAAATCCCTATTTTCACAAAACATTACACTGACGGAAATGAAAAAGCCGCAATGCATATAATTAGTGAAAAACAATTGCGGAAATGGCTAGTCCTCGGGTCAAAGCGTAAGGTCGTAGACTGGTTGTATTACGGAAGGGTCTATTTCGATCGAAATGAGTTCGTGGAAAAGTTGCGAAAAGAATTGCAGGAATATCCTTTTTACGGCCGCGATATCAAAATGGGTTTAGAGTTTTCAAAGCTTGTGAGAGGATATATGGAAGGTAAAACTTTTTTCGAAGAAGGAAACTATATGGATGCTTATCATCACGTAGTTAAATCTCTTCATCATCTTGCGAGGCTTGCGATTATTGAAAATGGTCTATTTCCAGAAGTGACGGTATGGTCTCAGGTGAAAAAGATCGACCCGGCAATTTATAAACTATATGAAGAACTAATTATGAGCGAAGAACCTTTAGAGAAGAGATTAGAACTATTGTTTCTCGCAAGTGAGTTTTTCATCCATAATCGGACGAACGATGGTGCCCGACATATTAGGGAGGTCATGGCGACCCGGCCATCATGGACAATTCAAGAGTTGCACGAGCATGAAGAAGTTAGAATGTATTCAATAGATCTTGAAGTATTCATTGAGTTTCTTATTGATAAAGGACTTATTCATGTTGTGCAGAGTGATTCGAAAAATGAGTTGATTTTCCACAGGGATTATAAAATAGGCTGACTGAAAGCGGGTTAATGGGGCGATTTTAATTCGTTCCATTAATCTTGTTGACAAAAGAAGATTGGGCATGTTATTCTAGTTAACGTCGCTGAGAGAGAAAGCGAAAACAACTTACAAAAAAGAAGTTGTAAATAAAGCTTGACTCTATAAACAGATGATGCTAAATTAGAGAAGTTGCTTTTACAGGACGTCGAAAAAGAGAAAAGGAATGCAGTTCGATTCCTTTCCGAATGAACCTTGAAAACTGAACAGCAAAACGTCAATGAAATACAGCGAGAGTACTAACGTACTTAAGCAAAACGTTTCTGAGTAAGCCAACTTATGTTGGGTGAAAAGAAACACAACTGAATCTTCAGATTCAGGGGAGGAACTTGATTCCTCCAAAGTCAGCAAGAAATGAGCTATTCGATTTCTTTATGGAGAACTCTTTTCATCACGCTTTGCATGGTGAAAAAGTTTTATTATGGAGAGTTTGATCCTGGCTCAGGACGAACGCTGGCGGCATG
>DYWT01000303.1 GCA_020742515.1 Sporosarcina psychrophila | reverse complement strand
GTAATGAGTTGCAGATTTTCAAGAAACGGTCCGACCGATTGACTGTCATTCAATCGAAATGAGAGCATACCACCTTTGCCTGGATAGAGAACGTCTGCTACAAGCGGTTCATCTTTTAAAAAGTCTACGATTACTTTTGCATTTGCATCATGCTGTTTCATCCTTAAATGAAGTGTTTTCAATCCCCTAATTATTAACCAAGAATCAGAAGGGGAAAGGACCGCGCCGATTGCGTTATGGTTGGCAGCCAATTTTTCGCAAAGTTTCTCGCCTTTTGCTATGACAAGACCAGCGAGAACATCATTATGCCCGCCGATATATTTCGTTGCGCTATGCATGACAATATCGGCGCCTAGTTCGATTGGTCTTTGGAAATAGGGCGTTAAAAACGTGTTGTCGACAATTAACAGTAAATCATGTTTTTTTGCGAGTTCGGCATACTGAAGAATATCGAATTCTTGCATTAATGGATTCGTAGGTGTTTCGAAGAAGAGCGCCTTCGTCTTCGCCGTAATCAACTTCTCGGTTTCATTTACATCAGCAAAATCCGTGTACAACGTGTGGATTGAATAGACGTCAGAATACTGTTCGAGCAAGCGGTATGTGCCGCCGTAAATATCTTCTGGAACAATTAATTCATCACCGGGACGAAACAGGGTAAGGATTAACTGAATCGCCGCCATGCCGGAACTGCAAGCGAAACCACCATCTCCACCCTCCAAGTTAGCAATGCCTTCTTCTAAAATGGAACGGGTCGGATTTTTTGTTCTTGTATAGTCGTAGCCAGTCGATTGGCCGAGACCCTTATGCTTGTATGCAGTTGATAAATAAATCGGCGGATTGACAGCACCTGTTTTTGAATCACTGTTATTGCCTAATTGCACTAGAATTGTTTCCAAACTTCTTTTTGTCATTATAGTCACCCTTTTCTTTGAAATAAAAAAAGAGACCCTCTGTAAGAAGAGGGTCCCCGAAATATCGCAGACAATCTTCTTATCTTCTAGGGAAATGGACACCTAAAGGAATTAGCACCGTACCTGAACAGGTTGGTTGCTGAGACGTCATTGGGCCATTCCCTCGGTCTCTCTTGATAAGAATAAAATATGAAATTATGTGAAAAAACAATTTCCATAACTTTAGCACGCTATGGAAAATAAAACAAGGGGTAGATTGTTAATGCTTCTCCCTGAGTTGTTGCATACGTTGGTTGAATAAACTGGGATAGGATAAAAATCCAAGTAATGCGCTTGTCACTGCCGCTGTCGTCAATAATAGGAAGATAATGAGCAACTGGAATTGAACCGCTTGAATGGGGTCGGCGCCTGCGATAATTTGACCGCTCATCATGCCGGGTAACTGGACTAAGCCCATTGTCTTCTGACTTTCGATAGTTGGGATCATACTTGCCTTAATCGCATTGATGAGCTGCCTATGGATTGCTTGTTTTGGCGTTCCGCCGAGTGAAAGGATAAGTTCTGTTTCGTCACGATAGGTTTCGACCTCGGCTGTAAATCGATTTAGAAAGAGAATCGAGAGAACCATTGAGTTACCAATGACCATACCGCTGATTGAAATGATATATTGCGCGGTTGGCGGCACAATCTGGAAGCCTAGTAAAATGCTTTGTGTAAGCACTTCGATAAAAACTAATGTGATTGCGATTTTCCACGTAATTCCCTCGATTGCTTTTCCTTTCTTCCGTGCGTTTTGCGTCGCTGCAGCGATCATTAATGTAACCATCAATCCGATGTACAAAAGATTTTCGGAATCGAAGACGAATTTGAGAATATATCCTACAGCGAGCAATTGGATAATGGATCGGACTGTTGCAATAAGCGTATCTTTTTCCAACCCTAATCGCAGTGTTTTCGATAGTAGGAGGGGGATGATAACAAAAATAAGTGTGATGGATAACGTCAAATAACTCATTCTTCGCCTCCTTGTACAAACTGCTTCACGAATTCATTTGTCGGCGATTTCAATAAGTCACTTTTGCCCGTTTCAATGACTTTACCGTCCATAAGCACCCAGGTGTAATCGCCGATTGATAACGCTTGCTGCAAGTTATGTGTTATCCAGATGATTGTCACGCCGTATTTCCGATTGATTTTAACGATCAACTCTTCAATTTCATGTAATGATGATCGGTCCAAGGCGGAGGTTATTTCATCCAGCAATAGGATTTCAGAACGATTAATCAGTGTACGGGCGATTGATACTTTCTGCCGTTGTCCACCTGACAAATCATCCGTTTTCCTATGTAAAAACTGTTTATCCAACCCGACGTCTTCCAGAATTTCAACCGCATTCTGTTCAGGCATTTTTTCACCTTGAAGTTCCAAAGGGAGTGCTAAGTTATGGAAGACGGTACCTTTTACCATTGGTGCACTTTGAAGGGCGATTCCGAAATGACGGCGGAGTTCAATCGGCTCATATGTGAGAATTGGTTTTTCATGAATATAAATCTCGCCGGAAGTGGGGGATATCAAACCATTACACAATTTTAGCAATGTCGTTTTTCCTGCTCCGGATGGACCAACAAGCGTAGTGATTTTCCCTTTTGGAAAGGAACCCGTTATGTTTTTTAAAATATGTACATCATCAATGGAATAATTGACGTTATGAAAATGCAAGGCAGGTTCATAAAAATTAGACATTCAATTCGCTCCTAGTAACTTCTTATTTATATAGCGTATTTTATCATGCAAGAAAACTCTATTATAGTTCTAAAAAGTGTTTGTTGCTAATCGTTCATTGGTATTTGTCTACCTTTATTCCCCAGAAAGGAAGATTTACTTTTATTGAGGAACAAATGAAACTTGTTAGTGATCAAGATCGTATATGTATTAACTGGAGATGAGAAAATGCCGACATGTAAAAATTGTAACCGCAAATGGAATTGGAAGAATACGTTCATCAAGTTCCTTCGATTTAGCAGTGGAGTGGAGTGCTCGTACTGCGGTGAAAAACAGTTTGTCACTCCCGGTTCTAGAAAGCGTACAGGCCTGATATCCATTGCTCCTATTGTGACACTTATTCCAGCAGTACTATTTGAAGCCCCTTTGCCGATTGTCATTACAAGCTTGATTGTAACCACGGTTTTAGCAATGACTCTTTCTCTATACATGATTGAATTATCGAATGACGACGAACCGCTCTGGTGAAAATACCATCCACAGTTTTAAATATGCATTCATAACTACTTCAACACGGTATTCAAACTGCAAATTAGGCAAATGTCAAAACAAGACCGAAAAAACGTAATGGAGGTGCAGACCAATGGAGAAAAATAGGGAAGCTAACGTGTATTGGACATTGCTTAAGCATTCACAATGGAATATGTATATCGCTGCAACGACAGAAGGTCTTTGCTATATCGGTAGCCCAAATGCGCCATTCGAAGAACTTGTCACATGGGTGAAGAAGTGGATTCCGAGTTATACGCTGTCTGAAGAGGCGAGTATCTTGCAACCATATACGATGGAGTTGGTCGACTATTTGAAAGAGCTGCGTAAGGATTTCTCATTGCCAATCGATCTTCACGGCACACCTTTTCAACAATCTGTCTGGAAGGTACTGCAAGAAATCCCATATGGGCAGACGGTTTCATATTCGGATATTGCCAAGAGGATTGAAAAACCGACCGCGATACGAGCAGTCGGAACCGCTATCGGTGCGAATCCAGTCTTGATAATTGTACCTTGTCATCGTGTCATTGCAAAAACCGGTAAGTTGGGTGGTTTTAGGGCCGGTTTAGAGATGAAAGAGGAGTTGCTGAGGGTAGAAAACAGCATATTAATATAAATGGGAAATAAGATCGTTTATTAAGTTAGACCGAATAAAGGCCATCTTACAAGAGGTGAAAAAAGACAAGAGGAAAATTCAAAATCTCCTCTTGTCTTTTTTATTTTTTAGTTTTTGGAGCAGATACAGAAATCACCTGTTCTTTATCCGTTACATCTAGTACGTCAAGAAGGAAAACGAATACGGGAATACCGATAATGAGTCCCCATACGCCAAAGAAGTTTTGCGAGAAAATGAGTACGATAAACGTGTAAAAAACGGGTAAATCTGTTTTTGAAGACATTAGCTTTGGATTTAAGATATATGCTTCTATGGCATGAATAATCATTACTGCAATGAAAACATAGACAACTTTTAGAAATCCGCCAATTGTAAAAGCAATCAACGTTAATGGAATCAGGGAAATGATTACACCGGCAACAGGAATGAGTCCCAAAAAGAAAATCATGATTGCCAAGCCAATTATTTGCGGGAATCCAAGTACAATCAAAACGATTACAGACAAGAAAGTATTGACGATCGCGATGATAAATTGGGCTTCAATTACTTTTCCGAATGTCCGAGCAAATTTTTTGCCGAAGAATTCAATTTCATAATAGAAAGGAGCAATCTTACTATCTTTAAATTTGTTTGTAAACTCAATTAAACGCGGTTTTTCCAACAAGAAAAATAGGCTTAATAGTAAAGCGAGCATTACTTGAATACTTGTTTTACTAATATCAGTAAAGTATTTTAGTAGAAAAGAAAAACCATTTTCCAAATAGGCTGCAATTTGATTACTTGAGATAATAGATTCCAAGTATTTAAGTAGTACACTGTCATGTGGTTGTGAATAGAAGGTGGTAATTCGTATAATAAGTTGGCTGATTTCCGAGGTGATTAAAGGTAAATATTTTACGATGCCTATCGTAAGTATTCCAACAATCAATGTATACATTAAAATCACTAATAATTTACGATTTAACCGTACACGCTTTACCGTAAATTCAACAAGCCGGTTTAATAAAAATGCAAAAATAAATGTAAGTAAGATGATATTCATCATACTTCTAACACTGTAAAGAATTAATATAATCAAAGCGAAGATAAGAATCCGCCGTGGTCCCTTTTTTTCGAAAATATCCAATACACCATTCATATGATAATAGCTCCTTCATAATTAATTAAAAGTGAACATGACTGATAGAACCTTTCATTTTAGTATTAACATGATTGGTTGAGATTACAAGCTAAAAACTAGTTTTTTATAAAAAAAGTTATGCAAATGGGAGATGAGATAATAAATACAGAGGTTGAAAGTGACCCAAGATGAAATTCCGGGCATTCCACCGCTTTTACTAAAGCCTTTTTGTTTATTTTAGCAAAGAACAGACAAGTAACAGAATGACGTTATATAGAAGGTATGACTGATTTAAAATCGAAAAGGAAGTGTAATAAAGAAGGAGTAAGCAGCTGAAATTGCATCTTTGGCATCGCCTTATGGATGGGAAGGTGGTAATTCACTCGTTCTCGAAAGTTTTTGATGAACGTGTATCTATCTTTGGAGAGCACGGACGAAATTCCATCATACCATTAACGAAAAAACTACGCAGGGATTCGATTTTATCGCCTCCCACGCAGCAGAAATCTGGATAATGGTGCAGTGATCGCCGAGCAACCCGTACATAAGGAGTTAAGTGTTTTATCACAAAAGTAAGCAGTGTTGACAGCCTATATTTGGTGAATCAACACATATGGCGCTGAATAAATGTATACAGCGTAGGCAGCTCCTAGCGTAGTAGCGGAATCATTGGATTCCTTATTTCAACATACTAGAGCAACTTTTATTTTTCAGTAGAACGGTATAAATCAATCATTGCCTTTTTCCGATCACCCAGAGTTGCAAACTCTCTTGACAATTCTTCGTGAATGCCGTTTTGGTCTATCTTGCCTGTTTTTATTTTTTCGGATAAAGTTTCGTTCTGCTTTGATTCTTTCTTGTTGTCTTCTTCCATAACAATACCTCCCCGTTTCATTAATCCCCTTTAATATGGCACTAGCAACTAAAATCATTCATCAATTGAGGAAATGAGAAATAGGATTGTCAAATCATGTTATGTTAAGTCGGTTTTAGGGTAAATAGTGTATACTTGTACCATTAGAATGCGGAAGAAGGAGATTGACATGAGTTCGAAATATGCAGATGACAGCTTGGCTTTACATACGGATTTATATCAAATCAATATGGCGGAATCATACTGGGCAGATGGTATCCATGAACGGAAGGCGGTTTTTGAACTGTTTTTCAGAAACTTGCCGTTCGGTAATGGGTATGCGCTATTCGCAGGGCTTGAGCGTGTTCTCGATTACTTAAGAGAATTTCATTTTAGCGAAAGTGATCTTGCTTATTTGAGTGACGATCTTGGTTATAAAGAAGATTTCATTTCTTATTTAAAAGAACTCCGTTTTACAGGTGATGTCTATTCGATGGTTGAAGGGGAACTCGTTTTTGCGAATGAACCGATTATTCGCGTGGAAGCAACGCTTATCGAAGCGCAGCTGATGGAGACAGCCCTGCTTAATATCGTCAACTACCAGACATTGATTGCGACAAAAGCGAGCCGCATCAAACAAGTTGTCAAAGACGAAGTTGTGATGGAGTTCGGGACACGCCGTGCGCATGAGATGGATGCGGCGATTTGGGGAGCACGAGCTACATTCATTGGCGGTGTTGAGGCCACGAGTAATGTCCGGGCAGGAAAAAGATTCGATATACCCGTAGCTGGGACGCATGCCCATTCAATGATCCAAGCATATAAAAGCGAATACGAAGCATTTCATTCATATGCGAAAAGACATAAGGATTGTGTATTCCTTGTAGATACTTATAATACAGTGAAAATCGGTATTCCAACGGCTATCCAAGTTGCAAAAGAACTTGGCGATAAAATCAATTTCATCGGTGTCCGTCTCGACAGCGGGGATATTTCATTCCTATCAAAAGAAGCGCGTCGTATGTTGGATGAAGCCGGATTCACGGAAGCACAAGTTGTCGTTTCAAATGATCTGGACGAATATACTATCCTCAACTTGAAGGCTCAAGGCGCAAAGGTTGATGTGTGGGGAATCGGAACGAAATTAATCACAGCATATGACCAACCGGCATTAGGAGCAGTTTATAAAATTGTGTCGATTGAAAATGCCGAGGGTAAAATGGAAGACACGATTAAAATCTCGTCAACAACAGAAAAAGTGACAACACCTGGACGGAAAAAATTATATCGCATTATCGACTTGGAAAACGGCAAGGCTGAAGGGGATTATATTACAATGCATGATGAGGATCCTGCTTCCGAAAAACGCATTAAAATGTTCCACCCAGTCCACACATTCATCTCGAAGTTTGTTACGAATTTCGAAGCCAAAGACTTGCATGTGAAAGTGGTAGAGAATGGGAGCGTCATTTATGTTAATCCGACACTTCAACAAATGCGTAACTATGCAAAAGAAAACCTTGAATTGTTATGGGATGAATATAAACGATCTTTAAATCCTGAAGAATATCCAGTCGACTTAAGCCAGAAATGTTGGGACAACAAAATGCGTAACATCCAGGAAGTCCAGGAAATGGTGGAAGACTTTATTAATCAATAAGGAGGTTTATCGATTATGACACTACAAGACAAGATCATTGAAGAGCTGAAGGCGCAACCCGTTATCGATCCTGAAGAAGAAGTGCGGAAATCAATCGACTTTATGAAAGAATATGCAAGGAAAAATGCGTTTCTAAATGGTTTTGTGTTAGGGATTTCAGGTGGACAGGATTCAACACTTGTCGGAAAACTTGCCCAGCTGGCTGTCGATGAATTGAACGGTGAGGAAGGAACGGAACGCTATAAATTCATAGCAATCAGATTGCCTTATGGTTCTCAGTTTGACGAGGATGATTGTCAAGATGCACTGGAGTTTATTAAGCCCACGATGATTTACACCGTTAATATTAAAGAAGCTGTCGATGCGAGTGCACGTGCATTAACGGCTGCAGGTATTACTTTGAATGATTTCGCTAAAGGAAATGAAAAGGCGCGGGAACGGATGAAAGTCCAATACTCAGTTGCATCAATGCATGATTGCATTGTGCTCGGGAGTGACCATGCGGCGGAAGCAATCACTGGATTCTATACGAAGTTTGGAGATGGTGGTGCAGATCTTATGCCGCTATTCAGATTGAACAAACGCCAAGGGAAAGAGTTGTTGCGGGAACTTGGCTGCCCTGAGCATCTTTATATGAAAGTGCCAACAGCAGATTTGGAAGAAGATAAACCAGCATTGCCTGATGAAGTTGCACTTGGTGTTTCGTATGACGATATCGATGATTATCTTGAAGGGAAAAAGCTGCCGGAAGGACCGCGTACAGCAATTGAGAACCATTTTCTGCGTTCGCAACACAAACGGCATCTGCCAATTACTATCTTTGATGATTTCTGGAAGTGATTTATGGGGCTCCTACCGGGGGCCTTTTCTTTATTTAATGAAACTATAACGTTTTTTGTCTGTGGAAAAACTGCGAGAGGGAAAATTTCAAGTCCATACACAAATACCTTGGTGCTTGTCCTTTTGTTTTTTTCATTATTACACCTGAGTTGTGTGAAAATTAGATATCCTGTATTATGAGGGTATGTTTTGTTAATTTTCGGATAAGTTGAGTGTACTATACAATTGGGGGAACTGAAATGATATATAAAGAGATGATTGAAAAAGTATTAACAAATATTGAAAAAGTAATGATCGGGAAAAGAAATATCGCCGAATTGAGTGTGACCGCGCTTCTGGCCCGAGGACATGTTTTGCTTGAAGATGTACCGGGTGTTGGAAAAACAATGATGGTAAAAGCATTAGCTAAGTCAATTGGAGCAGACTTTAAGCGTATCCAATTTACACCTGACTTGCTTCCGTCGGATGTTTTAGGCGTATCGATTTACAATCCAAAAGAGATGGAGTTTGAATTTAGACCAGGGCCAATTATGGGGAATATAATCTTGGCCGATGAAATAAATAGAACTTCACCCAAAACTCAATCCTCTCTACTGGAAGGAATGGAAGAGTCCTCAGTAACGATAGATGGAGAGACCATGCAGATACCCCAGCCGTTTTTTGTCATGGCGACACAAAACCCGATTGAATATGAAGGGACATATCCTTTACCCGAGGCACAGCTGGATCGATTTTTATTCAAGCTGAAAATGGGCTATCCAACAAAGGCTGAAGAGATCGAAGTGTTAAATCGCGCTGAAAAAGCGGTGCCTATTGATAATTTAGAAACAGCTATCTCACTTGCTGATTTAATAGAACTGCAGGGCGCTGTAACCAATGTTTTGGTCGACGATACCATAAAGTCCTATATCGTTGAATGTGCCATGCAGACGCGCGATAATCCATATGTCTATTTAGGTGTAAGTCCCCGTGGATCACTTGCGCTTATGAAAGCGTGTCAGGCGTACGCTATGATAAAAGGCAGAGCCTACGTCACGCCTGATGATGTACAGTATTTAGCCCCATTTGTTTTTGGCCACCGTATGATCCTGCGGCCTGAAGCGAAATATGAAGGGATTTCCACTTCAGAAATTGTGGATCGAATTTTGACAAAGGTACGTGTCCCTGTAGACAGGGTTCCATTGAAATGAGAACTGTAAAAAAAATGGCCGATATGTCGGGCCGATTACTATTTGTGTTGTTCGTTTTGATTTCTGCGTTTGTGTTTGCAATGTTTCAAGGCGGTATTGTCAGTTGGACAGTTTTTTATATCATTTTACCGTTCATAATCTACTCGCTATTATTGTTTTTCTATCCAATGTCAGAACTGACCGTGAAACGTACCATTCGGACGCCTCAAGTGCAAAATGGGGAGAAGTTAATAGTTTCTTTATCAATAAAACGTAAAAGTCGCTTTCCCTTACTTTATACGGTAGTGAGTGAGAATTGGGCAGATCGCGAAATCGCCATTATGGGAGGCGGAAAATTAAAGCGCTTATTTATCTTTGGATTCCGCAAAGAATTTGAGTGGGAATATGAAATTGAAAAGATGCCACGGGGCGAGCATATACTCCAGGGAGTGATGGTTGAAGTATCTGATTTTTTCGGCTGGCTACGGAAAACGAAATTTATCGAATCAAAGCATACAATTCTGGTGTTTCCAAAAACAACAGGTATTCACTATGTGCCATTCGACACCCAATATGATCAAGGTGTGATGGCTTCTCCATTGAGTATCGTCAAAGATACGACAATGGCAACGGGAGTGCGGAATTATCAGTCGGGAGACCGAGTGTCTTGGATTCATTGGAAGTCATTTGCCAGAACGCAGACATTGATGACAAAAGAGTTCGAGGATAGAAGATCGCAAGAATTATTTCTAATTTTGGATGGCAGAGCGGCACCGCTTTTTGAGGAACTAGTAGAACTTACCGCTTCTATTGTAAAAGAAGCTTCAAGTCATCAAGCAGGTCTTGCATTAATGACAACTGGTCCAGAACCTTCTTTATTTCCGTTTATCCAATCAGAAGAGCAACTTCATAGGTCGCTAGTTCACTTGGCGAAAATTAAGCCCGCTGGAAAAGAGGTTGCAGACTCGCTCGCTGATTTTGGAAGCACACTTCACCACGGGGGAAGCATTGTTTTAATCACTGGAAACCCGGATGGGCTCTTGATACAGTCGGTACTGCGCAGTGTGGAGAATGTTGAGTCTATCATTTGCATGGTTGTCGTAAAACGAGATGATCCTAACCTAAAAAGGATTGAAGACGATATTCGATTGGCAAAATCAAAGGGAATTACTGTTCATTTACTAAGCAGGGAACAGTTTACGGACGCATTTAAAGAGGTGGCTCGACTATGAGTGGTACACGAATTGACAGACGACTTCTGCTGATCCTGTATATACTGGCATTTATTCTTTTAAGAGAATGGCTCATTCCGGTTATTAAATTGACCAATTCGGATCATTTAACACTGTTCTTATTATTTGTTGCTTTGTCATTTATATTCGCGTTAATTAGAGCGAAGTGGTGGATAGTAGTCCCTGTAAAAGTATTTTACATTGTAGCAGTAACGCATTATGTGTTTTTGGGAAAGGTACTGTTTACACGGGAAACGTTCACATACTTATTAAATGACTTTATATCAAATGCATCAATTATTATTAATGGTGACTGGGAAGGTATCACAAATCCATTCAGGACAGTACTGTTTTTCTCACTACTGTGGATGACGACCTATCTGGTCCGTCATTGGATAGAAGTAAGAAAAAGTATTTTGTTATTTTATATTATGACGATTCTATTTATAGCATTCATCGATACTTTTGGCGGATATGTCGCAGGTGGTGCGATCTTCAGAATTATGGTGACGGGGTTATTATTACTAGGCTTGCTTGCAATTACTAGGCTTGCGGAAAAGCACAATACACCTATTTCAACAGGTGCATGCCTGGCGATATCTGTGCCGTTGCTTTTCACTGTCGTTGTGAGTGGGACTCTTGCAAACTTGCTGCCTAAACAAGATCCCATTTGGCCGGATCCACTTCCTTATTTCGAATCAATTATACAAGTGAACGGGGAGGGTACAGGCGCTGGTACTGGGCTTTCAAAGAGTGGATATGATTCGGATGATACCTCATTAGGCGGTTCGTTCGTCCAGGATTCAACACTAGTTATCGAAGCAAAAGTCGAAAGTAAACAATATTGGAAAATTGAAACGAAAAACACATATACGTCAAAAGGGTGGGAGCAGGTATCATTTGATGATACCTCGACTAGCTATACCACGGGGATGGAGTTGGAGTTGGGAGAAAGTGAAAAAAATGTAGATGCAGAAGCGGCATTTCAACAGCTTGCAGAATTGCAAGTGTCAGAAAAATTCCCGTTCATCGTTTATCCTTACGGTATTAGTAAAGTGAACACACCAAAGGATGTTGTTTTACAACATTCAGAGGCATCCGGAAAATACAGCACGAAATTCGGGGACGTCGATGTTATTCTAGATTCGTATGAAATTGAATTTATGGAGCCCGACTACAGTTTAAAAGAGTTACGGGCTACACGAATGGAAGACTTTTCAACAGTTGAAGAGGATCTCGCCCAGTACTTGCAACTTCCTGAACAATTACCTGAGCGAGTACAAGAACTTGCGAAATCTATATCAGGAGATCATGAAAGTGTTTACGAAAAGACAAAGGCAATTGAAAATTATTTCGGAAGAAATGGTTTCGTTTACACGCAGCAAGGTGTTGCCATTCCAAAGGCGGAGGATGATTATGTAGATCAATTCCTCTTCGATACTAAAAAGGGTTACTGTGATAACTTCTCCACATCTATGGTTGTAATGTTGCGATCGATTGGTATTCCAGCACGTTGGGTGAAAGGCTTCGCTCCAGGAGAATTTGAGCTAAATGATGCGGGCGAGAAAGTATATCAAATTACGAACAATGAAGCGCACTCGTGGGTTGAAGCATATATGCCTGGGATAGGCTGGATGCCATATGAGCCGACGATTGGTTTCAGTAACTTGACAGACGTTGATTATGATATCGAGTCGGACCATAATGATCCAAAAGCTCCAGAAGTGAAAAAACCAGAAAAACCGAAGAATGAGCAAGCTGAAAAACCGGTTAAATCGGAAAAGAGCTTTAAAAATCGGACGTTTTTCAATTCTATTGGTACTTGGATTGAAGGCAATAAATGGGTAATAGGGATAGTGGGATTCATACTAATCTTTGTCGGTTGGCGACTATTCGCCAGTAGAACAAAATGGCTACCCAAAGTGCTTATCTATACCCACCGCTCTAAACAAAATGACTGGGCCACATTTACAAGGCGCTATAGGAGTTTATTGAAGCAACTTGACCGTTTTGGTCTGAAGCGCGCGAGCGGTATGACACTATCTGATTATGCGGTGAACGTCGACAACCACTTTGGTGGAAATGCTATGAAAGTGCTTACAACCGCATATGAAAAAGGCTTATACGGTGGGAATACAACTGATCATGAATGGGCAGGCTTGCAAGAAATGTGGGAAGATTTAATCAATAGGACTTCGGGTTGATTTTTGGCATTAATAGCAGTAAGATTAATAACAGAATAAGCCCAAGGTGCCCTCATATATATCCGATAATATGGTTCGGATGTTTCTACAAGTTACCGAAAATGACTTGACTATGAAGGCGAATTCAGCTCTTTGTGAGCTGTTTTCGCTTTTTTATAGATGTTGAGACGCGTGGAAAGAAAGACTTTCTGACGCGTCTTTCTCTATTTAAAAGAACCTTGGAGTAAAAGGAAGAGGTGGATCGATTGTCAACAGCTCCTTTATTAGTCGAACAAGAAAAAATCGTGGTGCTTGATTACGGTAGTAAGTACAATCAATTAATTACGCGTACAATCCGTGACTTCGGTGTATATAGCGAATTACATGCACACACGACTACTGCAGAAGATATTAAGAAGATGAATGCTGTAGGAATTATTTTGTCAGGTGGCCCTGCATTTTTAGAAGATGCAGATACACTGGATATCGATCCTGAAATTTTTTCGGCAGGCATCCCCATTCTTGGTATTTCCTTTGGCGCGCAACTTGTCGTCAAGCATTTCGGCGGGAAGATTGAAGTGTTGGCAAATCGTATTGATAGCGTAAATACAATCACTGTCGATAGAACTTCTAAGCTTTATAACGGACAAACGGAGAAACAAGATGTTTTGTTGAGTCGAGGCGGTTGTATCGTTGCAATGCCTGAAAGTTTCACAACGTTTGCAAGCGACACGGCAA
Source organism: Sporosarcina psychrophila (assembly GCA_020742515.1). GTDB lineage: Bacteria > Bacillota > Bacilli > Bacillales_A > Planococcaceae > Sporosarcina > Sporosarcina psychrophila_B. The sequence continues at coordinate 2,346 of DYWT01000303.1, read as the reverse complement.
ACGAAATAATGGCAATTGGAAATGATGAAAAGAATATCTATGCAGTACAATACCATCCTGAAGTACAGCAAAGCGAACATGGTAAGGATTTTCTTCGTCACTTTATCCTAGAAATATGTGGAGCAAAAGCAGATTGGACAATGGAGAGTTTCATCGACATCGAAGTTGATAAAATACGTACAACGGTCGGGGACAAAAAGGTTCTTTGTGCCCTTAGTGGTGGCGTCGATTCATCTGTTGTAGCTGCACTGATTCATCGCGCAATTGGCAATCAATTGACATGTATGTTCGTTGACCATGGCCTTTTGCGTAAAGGTGAAGTGGAAAGTGTAGTGGAAACATTTAGTAAAGACTTCAATATGAATTTCATTAAAATTGATGCACGAGAGCGCTTCTTAACTAAATTAAAGGGCATTTCCGACCCTGAGCAAAAACGAAAAATAATCGGCAATGAATTCATTCGTGTATTCGATGACGAGGCAGCTAAGCTTGACGGAATGGAATTCCTTGCACAAGGGACAATCTATGCGGATATTATCGAAAGCGGTACAGCAACTGCAGAAGTTATTAAGTCACATCATAATGTTGGTGGACTTCCGGAAGATATGGACTTTGAGCTGATTGAACCATTAACTGCTCTTTTCAAAGATGAAGTTCGCGCATTGGGAGCTGCACTCGGTCTTCCTGAAGAAATCGTAAGACGTCAACCATTCCCGGGACCTGGACTTGGAGTCCGTGTACTTGGTGAAATTACAGAAGATAAATTAAAAATTGTTCGTGAATCCGATTGGATTTTGCGTGATGAAATCAAAATCGCCGGTCTTGACAATGCAATATGGCAATACTTCACTGTTTTGCCTGATATCAAAAGCGTTGGCGTAAAAAGCGAAAAGCGCACTTATGATTATGCAATTGGTATCCGTGCTGTTAATTCAACAGACGGCATGACGGCTGATTGGGCAAAAATCCCTTGGGATGTCCTACAAAAAATCAGTGCACGTATTACGAAAGAAGTTCCACAAATTAACCGTGTCCTTTATGACGTAACGAGCAAGCCACCAGCAACTATTGAGTGGGAATAAAATAGAAGATATCGTATAAAACCGAGAATATGGCTCGGAAGTTTCTACCAGGACACCTTAAATGTTCTGACTACGATTTCATTGGAGGGGGAGAACCCTTCTATTTGGATTTGTTTGGAAGCATGCGACGTATAATCGCATGCTTTTTTTTATTTTGAAAATCTTAATTTGAGAGGAAGGTATACATGAAAAAGTACTTTGAGTTCGACAAACTTGGAACGAACTACCGTCGTGAGATTATCGGAGGATTGACAACATTTCTTGCAATGGCATATATCTTGATTGTCAATCCTTTAATGTTATCGCTTGATGGGATAACGGGTATCCCTGAAGAAATGCGTATGGACAAAGGCGCTGTTTTTGTCGCAACCGCGCTAGCGGCAGCGGTAGGTTCGCTATTCATGGGACTTATTGCGAGATATCCTATCGGGCTTGCACCGGGAATGGGATTGAATGCGTTTTTCGCATTTAGTGTTGTTTTGGGGATGGGGATTCCTTGGCAAACAGCATTAACAGGGGTACTTTTTTCTGGTCTTATATTTATCGTGTTATCACTTTCAGGTCTGCGCGAAACGATTATTAATGCAATCCCTGCACAACTTAAATATGCAGTTGGTGCCGGCATCGGTCTTTTCATTACTTTTCTTGGTTTTCAAAATGCTAATATTATCGTTGCCGATTCAAATACGCTTGTAACATTGGGGGATCTTACAAAAGGCCCAACCTTACTGGCTATTTTCGGTCTTGTCATTACTGTGATTATGATGGTTAGAAAAATTAAGGGCGCTATATTTTACGGCATGATAACAACTACTATAGTAGGAATGATTTTCGGACTGATCAATTTACCCGATAAAATTGTTTCTAGTGTGCCAAGCGTCGCCCCGACATTCGGTGCTGCTTTTGAAGCGATATTCCAAGATCCAGGTTCATTATTTACAACTCAATTTTTGGTGATTGTTATTACGTTCTTATTTGTGGATTTCTTTGATACTGCAGGTACGCTGGTTGCGGTTGCAAATCAGGCCGGTTTAATGAAGGACGATAAGTTGCCGAGAGCGGGCAAAGCACTTCTTGCGGATTCGATGGCGACTGTAACTGGTGCAGTTTTTGGTACCTCTACTACGACGTCTTACATTGAATCGACTGCGGGGGTAGCCGCAGGAGCAAGAACAGGGTTTGCTTCTATTGTAACTGGAGTGCTGTTTCTTCTTGCGTTGTTCTTTTCACCACTCTTATTTGTCATTACATCGGAAGTAACTGC